>DATEPQ010000036.1:0-4448 GCA_035273125.1 Gaiellaceae bacterium | reverse complement strand
GGTGAAACGGTGGGGTAAGAGCCCACCAGCGGCCCTGGCGACAGGGCCGGCTCGCCAAACCCCGTCCGGTGCAAGGCGAACAGGCTCCGCCGACGCGGCCCGCCGAGGAGCCGGGTAGCCGCAGAGATGGATGGCCACCCTAGACAGAATCCGGCTTACAGGCCTGCTACCGAGAAGCCCCGCACCGCGGGGCTTCTTCATTCTCCGGCGCTTCTCAGGGACTCGTCGGGATCGGCCCCGTCAGGCCGAGCCGTTTCAGCGACCGGTGGAGGTACGTCGCGAACGCGACCGCCCCGGCGCCGGTCATGTGGATCCCGTCCGTCGCGAACCACGATCGATGCGAGGCCGAGTAGTGGTTCCAGTCGAGCACGGTCATCGTCGGCCGCCACTTTCTCTCCTCGGCGTAGATGGCGTGGTTCGTGTCGACGTACTGCCTGCTGGTCGCCCGCAAGGTGAGCCAGATCACGTGCTTGACGCCTCGCCGCCACAGCGCTTTCAACACGATCGGCAGGCCATGCCGGTACGTCGCCGGATCGTCGTTGTAGCCGACGAACACCACGACATTCGGCCCGATCCGCCGGCCGAGCTTGCGCACGGTGGCGAGGACGCTCGGGGGTGGACTCGCCAGGAGACAGCCGGGCTG
This sequence comes from Gaiellaceae bacterium, assembly GCA_035273125.1. Classification (GTDB taxonomy): domain Bacteria; phylum Actinomycetota; class Thermoleophilia; order Gaiellales; family Gaiellaceae; genus Palsa-739. Next base: position 3,805 of record DATEPQ010000036.1, on the reverse strand, counting down.
GGTGAGCCTCCCGCAGGGACGGAGCTCGAGGAGGACGTCGTTCCCGTGCTCGACGATCCGCTTCGCCGTCGAGTCCCAGCCGAGGGCCGCGCCCGAGGAGTCGGAGAAGAGCGTCACGTGTTGCAGCGGTCGCTTCTTCCCCGCGACCGCCGTCGTTGCGACCGTGCAACAGAGCACGAGCACACCGCCGAGTGCCAGAACCCGACCCACCGGGCTGGACTCTAGGCGGAGATGCGGCTGTTGAAAAGCCGGCCCTACGTGCGCAGAACGACTTCGAGCGCGGTGCCGAGACCCGGTGTGCTGCGGACGCTGAAGCCACCCTCGATCGACGAGGCGCGGTCGCGCATGTTCCGCAGTCCCTGCCCGATCGTCGACTCCTCGGCCGGGAAGCCGGCTCCGTCGTCCTCGATGAGGACGAACCGCTCGCCGGAGGGTCGCAGGCCGATCACGACCCTGGCGCGCATCGCATTCGCGTGGCGGCGCACGTTGCCGAGCCCCTCCTGGACGATCCGGAAGATCTCGATCTGCTCGTCCGGGGCCAGGCGGATCGCGGGGTCGATCTCGAGGTCGACTGCGAGCGCGCCGTCGGCGGTCAGGAACTCGACGTAGCGGCGTAGGGCGGAGTCGAAGGGTGCGGTACCGCTCGCCGACGACAGCGCGAGGATCGCGAAGCGCGCCTCCTGCTGTGCGAGCGAGGCTGCCTCCTTCAGTTGCGGGCCGATCTCGGAGACCGGCGTCCCCGACGCGAGCATCTGAGCGTGCGTCGAGACCGCGAACAGGTACTGGGCGAGCCCGTCGTGGATCTCGCGGGCGACGCGCGCGCGCTCCTCCGCGACGGCGCGCCCGAGCTCGGCAGAGCGGATCGCCCGCCAGGCGCCGACGAGGAACAGGGCGAAGGCGAGAAGACGGAGAAAGTCGCCTTCGGCGACATACGTCGTCCCGTGCGGCGGGTCGAGCACGAGGTGCAGGGCCGCGAACAGTTGGAGCGTGAAGCCGAGCGCGAGCCACTGCGCGAGATCGTCGCCGGTCCGGGCGAGCCGTCTTCCCCATCCGATCACGGCCAGGAGATAGAGAAGGGCCTGGATCGAAAGGACGGAGGCGAGGCCGGCGGGCTCGGTCCCACCGTCCACCTTCGTCAGCGTCGGCAGCTCGTTGCCGTGCGCGCGCAGCAAGACCCAGGCGGCCAGGATCACGATCGCCGACGCGGCAAGCGCATCCCAGATGGCGCGGTCGCGGGAGCGACTGCGCGCGTCGACGAACGGCGCCGCCGCTACGAGGGCCGTACCCAGGATTCCGCCGAGCGCAGCCGCCCAGGCCTCCGAAGGCTGAAGCGTGCTTCCGCCCAGCACCGGGATGATCGCGAATGCCGCCAACGAGAGCGAGCCGACGAGAAAGCCGGCGGCGAGAAGCAGGTCGGTGCGCAGCCCGTCGACGGCGAACCGGTTCGCGGCCAGAATCGCGACGAGGAGCCCGGCGAGCGCCATCGTGGTCTCCAGCACGAGCAGCAGCGCGGCCGCGTCGTACTGCGTCCGCAGGACAGGGTGCGAGACGAAGAGCGCCAGGCTGGCGCCGAGCAGACCGGCGAGGAGTATTTCTCCCCCCAGCCACGCCTGAAATCTCGTCCGTTGGTGCCTCATATGGGCTCTTGTCGGCAGAAGTGCTGCTGCCGATAAGGAACCCATGCCTGCCCGCGTGCTCGTCGTCGACGATCATCCCCTCACCCGCGAGGCTCTCGCGGCCCTCCTGCGCTCGCACGGCTTCGAGCTCGCCGGCATCGCGGCGGACGGGGAGGAGGCGATCGCCGCTGCCGTGCAGACACAACCCGACCTCGTCCTGCTCGACCTCCTGATGCCCGGTCTCGACGGCCTGTCCGCGCTGCCGCGGCTTCGCGAGGCCGCCCCCGGCTGCGAGGTCGTCGTGCTCACGGCCTCCGGCACCGAGGAGAACCTGCTGGCCGCGATCCGCGGCGGCGCCGCCGGCTACCTGCTCAAGACGGAGTCGCCCGATCGGATCGCCGAGTTCCTCGAAGGAGTGGTCCAGGGCGATGCCGCCCTCTCGGGCCCCGTCGCGCGCCGGCTGCTCGACCAGGTACGCAGCGGCGGCCGCGGCTCGGGCGTCCCGGACCGCATCGCCTCGACTCTCTCGGCGCGCGAGCTCGAGGTGCTGCTGCTGCTCGACGAGCACCATGGCACCGACGAGATCGCCCAGCGCCTCTTCATCTCCGAGCACACCGTCCGCTCGCACGTCAAGAGCCTCCTGCGCAAGCTCGGCGTCTCGTCACGCCGCGAGGCGCTCGAGCAGCTCGCGCTCGCCCGCGGTTGATCAGCTCGTGAAGCCGTCGAGCGCGGCGTCGACGAGCCCCGGCAACGTCTCGAGCTCGTAGCCGCCCTCGAGGACCGCAGCGACGCGGTCGGAGAGCGCCCGGCAGCGCCGCGCGAGCTCGCGGAAGCCGTCCTCGCTGACCCGCATGTCCGAGAGCGGATCGTCGGTGTGCGCGTCGAAGCCCGCCGAGACGAGCACGAGCTCGGGCCCGAAGCGCTCCACCGCGGGCTCGACGATCTGCCTGAATGCGTCGAAGTATTCCGCGTCCCCCGAGCCGGCACGCAGCGGCACGTTGACCGTCGTCTCCGCCTGGTCGTCCGGACCGCCGCTGCCCGGATAGAACGGCCACTGGTGCAGCGAGACGAAGAGGACGCTGTCGTCGTGGCGGAAGATCGCCTCCGTCCCGTTGCCGTGGTGGACGTCGAAGTCGACGATCGCCACCCGCCCGAGACCGAGGCGCTGCTGGGCCGCCCGCGCAGCGACTGCGACGTTGTTGAAGATGCAGAAGCCCATCGCACGTCCGGCCAGAGCGTGGTGGCCGGGCGGACGCAGGAGCGCGAAGCCGCCGCGCAGCGCCGCCTCGATCGCAGTCCCCGCCGCGAGCGACGCCGCCTCGAAGGTCGTCGTGGTGCAGACGGTGTCGGCGTCGAGCCAGAGCCCGTCCTCGACCGAACGGATGAGCTCCACGTGCTCGGGCGTGTGGCACAACAGCAGCTCGTCGATGGTGGCCGCGCGGCCCTCGCTCCAGATGTGCTGGTGCGCGAGCAGCACCTCCAGCCGCTCGGGCCGCTCGGGATGCCCGCCGGTCGGGTGCAGCCGCCCGAACGCGGAATGGCTCAGGACGTCGATAGCTCGCCTACGCGGGCGGCGACTGCGCCGAGCCCGAGCCGTTCGAGGAAAGAAGACGCCTCCGCCCACACCGGGGATGTTTCTGCGAGGGGAGGAAGGGGAGCGGAGGCGTCCATCGTCGCGATTCGCCGGAAGAGCCTCAAGTCCTCCGCCTCGGCCGCGAACCGGCCGTCGGCGAGCGCGGCCTCGAGCGAGCCGTACTGCGCGAGCACCTCGGCGGCTTTCTTCGGGCCGATCCCCCGCGCGCCCGGGAGCTTGTCCGACGGATCGCCTCGCAGCGCGATCAGATCCGTAACCTGCTCGGGCTCCACGCCGTAGCGCTCGCGCACCTCGGCGGGGCCGATCCGCGCGAGCTCGCTCACACCACGCCCACCGGGCCGTCGCGGACGGCCCGGGGTCTTCCGCTGCGCGTCGCCGGCTTTGCCGGCGGCACGTGCAGCTTGAGGTTGCAGGATCGTGACGCGCTCGCTCGCGAGCTGGAACGCGTCGCGGTCGGAGGTCGCTACGAGCACCTCGCCGGGCCACTCGTGCGCTGACGCGGCGAGAAAGTCGTCGGCCTCGTATCCCGGCGCCTTGGCGACAAGAAAGGCGAACGCGCTCACGACCTCCGGCAGGATCTCGAGCTGCTCGACGA
>DATEPQ010000035.1:0-6501 GCA_035273125.1 Gaiellaceae bacterium | reverse complement strand
AGCACCTGGGCCGACTCGGCGCGGTCGATCATCTGCGAGATGCTCTTCGCGCCGGCGATCACGTCGATCGTGTCCGGCTCCCCGTTCACGTACAGCGAGTAGATGCGCCCCATGAGCCGCTGCTGCGCGGCGTGGAAGTTGCCGCGGGCGACATGCAGCTTGTACTCGTTCCGCTTCAGGCTCTCCTTGACGAGGTTCAGCCGCTGCTGGGCGTTCCAGGCCTGGTCCTCGACCTGCTGGAGGTTGTTCCCGATCTGGTTGACCTGGGCGAGCACCGATCGCGCCCGCGCCTGCTGTGCCCGGATCTGCGGCGTCGAATGCGCGTGTGCGGTGGCCGCCACGAAGGTGGCGAGGGCGAGCGTGCAGAGGAGTACGAGACCGTGACGACGCATGGGGAACGGCGTAGGGAGACGACCCGAGGCCCGAGACGCTAGCGCACGGAGCCGACGGAGTCATGTTCGTGACCGACGGCACGAACCCTTTTCCGCCCTCGTGGCAGGCGGGAGCGCGCCGTCCCCCGACCTACACTGACCCCGTGCAGACGGTGCTGGACGTCTCGAACGAGGTGGCGGCGGAGCTCGCGGGCATCGGCGACGGAGTGCTCAACGCGCTCCGCGACCGGCTCGGCTGCAGGGTCAACCTGCGCGGAAACCGGCTCACGCTCGCCGGCGACGACGTGAAGGTCGCCGAGGCCCAGGCGGTCGTCGAGGAGCTCGTGGAGCTCGTCGAGGGAGGCCAGGAGGTCGGCGCCGGCACGATCGACGCCATCCTCGGTGCGATCGACCAGGCCGAGGACGTGCGGGAGATCTTCTCCGATGTCGTCTGGTCGCACCGCGGCAAGCGGATCACGCCAAAGACGGTCACGCAGAAGCGCTACGTCGACGCGATCCGCGACTGCACGGTCACCTTCGGCATCGGCCCCGCGGGGACGGGGAAGACGTACCTCGCGATCGCGCTTGCGGTGGCGGCGCTCTCGGAGCGGCAGGTCGGCCGGATCATCCTCACCCGCCCCGCGGTGGAGGCGGGCGAGCGGCTCGGCTTCCTCCCCGGCGACGTGCTCGCCAAGGTCGACCCGTACATGCGGCCGCTCTTCGACGCGCTGTACGACACGATGGACCCGGAGAAGCTCAACGCCTATATGGAGCGCGGCACGATCGAGGTGGCGCCGCTGGCTTTCATGAGAGGCCGGACCCTCAACGACAGCTTCGTGATCCTCGACGAGGCGCAGAACACCTCGCCCGAGCAGATGCAGATGTTCCTCACCCGCCTCGGCTTCGGTTCGAAGATGGTCGTGACCGGCGACGTGACCCAGGTAGACCTGCCGCGCGAGCAGGCCTCCGGGCTGATCCAGGTGCGCGACATCCTCGCGACCGTCGACGGCATCGCCTTCGTCGAGTTCAGTCACCAGGACGTGGTGCGGCACAAGCTCGTCCAGCGGATCGTCGAGGCGTACAAGGCCCACGCCGAGCAGACCGGGACGCAGCGGAGCCGGTGATCCCCACTTGATGATCTCCGTCGAGGTCGACAACCGCTCCGGCAAGGAGGTGGACGAGGCGGCTGCGGTCGAGCTCGTGCGCGCCGTGCTCGCGGGCGAAGGCGTCGGAGCCGGAGAGCTCGGGCTCGCCTTCGTACAGCCTGAGGAGAGCCGCGCGCTGAAGCGCGAGCATCTCGGCGTCGACGAGGCGACCGACGCGCTCGCCTTCCCGATCGACGGACTCGACGCTGTGCCCGAAGGCATGCCGCGTCAGCTCGGCGACGTCGTCGTCTGTCCGGACGTCGTGAGAGAGGAGTGGCGCGGGCCGCTCGTGCACGCGCTCCTGCACCTCCTCGGCTACGACCACGGCGCCGAGATGGAGGCGCGCGAGTCGGTGTACCGCTGATGAGCGTCACGCCGCTGCCCCGCGACCCGGAAGACGAACGGCGCGAGCGGCCGCCGCGCCGCTCCTCGCCGCCGGCTCCGGGTCGGGCGCCGTCCGTGATCGACAGCTTCAACTACGCCTTCGAAGGGATCATCCACGTCCTCCGCACCCAGCGGAACCTCCGGATCCACTTCCTCGCGGCGGTGCTCGTCTTCGGCGGCGCGATCGCGGTCGGCGTCTCCCGGCTGCAGCTGATCGCACTCGTCCTCGCCATTGCGTTCGTTCTCTTCGCCGAGATGCTGAACACGGCGATCGAGGGAGTGATCGACGTCTCGACGACCTCCTTCGACCCGAACGCGAAGCTCGCGAAGGACATCGCCGCGGGCGCCGTGCTCATCGCGTCGATCACTGCGGTCGCCATCGGTTTCCTCGTCTTCCAGAGCGCGGTCGGCCGGCGCGCGACGAACGCGCTCGACCGGGTGCGCGACGCGCCCGCGGAGATCACGCTCGTCGCGCTCGTCCTCGTCGTTCTGATCGTCATCGCGACCAAGGCGTGGACGGGACGCGGGACCCCGCTGCGCGGCGGGTTGCCGTCCGGGCACGCCGCGCTCGCCTTCGCCGGCTGGGTCGGCGTGACGTATCTCGTCGGCGACCACCATCGCTTCGTCGTGTCGGGGCTGACCCTGATCATGGCCGTGCTCGTCGCCCAGACACGGGTCGAGTCGGGTATCCACTCCTCGCTCGAGGTGGCGTACGGCGGCGCCCTCGGTGCGATCGTGACCCTCGTCGTCTTCCAGCTCATCGGGTGAGCCGCATGAGCGATCCGGTCGCCGAGCAGAAGCGCTACTACGCGGAACGCGCGCCCGAGTACGACGACTGGTGGTACCGGCGCGGCCGCTACGAGCTCGAGCCGGAGGCTTTCGCGCGCTGGCAGGCCGATGCCGCCGAGGCCGAAGCGGCGCTCGAGGCCTTCGCGCCGGGCGGCTCGGTTCTCGAGCTGGCGGCGGGCACCGGGATCTGGACGCGCAAGCTCGTCCGGCTCGCCGACCGCGTCGTTGCCGTGGACGCGAACGCCGAGACGCTCGCGCTCAACACCTCCGCCGCCGAGCTCGTTCGCGCCGACGTCTTCGACTGGGAGCCGGGCGAGCGTTTCGATCTCGTCTTCTTCTCCTTCTGGCTCTCGCACGTCCCCGAGGAGCGCTTCGACGAGTTCTGGTCGCTCGTGCGCGCGGCGCTCGCACCGGGCGGACGGGTCTTCTTGGTGGACAGCGGCGCGGGGGACACGGCGCACACGGGCAGCGACCAGGCGGATGGACAGGAGACGCGCTCGCTCGCGGACGGGCGGACGTTCCGGATCGTCAAGCGGCGCTGGGCGCCGGACGAGCTGGAGGAACGCGTGCGGCCGCTCGGCTTTGCCCTCGACCTCCACGACACGACGCACGGCCACTTCCTCCACGGCGGGGGTGGGCGCTCGTGACGCCCGAGAAGCTGCTTGCCCGGGCCGACGCCGCCGCGGCGCTCGCGTACGCGCCGTACTCGAACTACCAGGTCGGGGCCGCCGTGCTCGCCCGCGACGGCCGTGTCATCGCCGGGGCGAACGTCGAGAACGCCGCCTATCCGCTCGGTGTGTGCGCCGAGCGGTCGGCGATCGCCAAGGCAGCGAGCGAGGGGCTGCGGCCGGGGGATCTGGAGGCCATTGCGATCACGGCGTCCCCCTGCGGAGGCTGCCGCCAGTGGCTCCACGAGTGGCGCTTCGAGCGCGTCCACTTCCGCCGGGCCGACGGTACGGTCGCGACGTACCCCGCCGACGAGCTGCTGCCGGAGACGTGGGACCTGCCGGAGGGATGAGAAGCGGCTTCATCTCGGTCGCAGGCAGGCCGAACGTCGGCAAGTCGACGCTCGTGAACGCCCTCTGCGGCGGCAAGGTCGCGATCGTCTCGGACAAGCCGCAGACCACCCGCCGGCGCATCTTCGGGATCGCGAACGGCGACGACTATCAGCTCGTTCTCGCCGACCTCCCGGGCTTCCAGCGGCCGCTCGACGCGCTCACCGAGCGCATGCAGAAGACCGTCGACGCCGCGTTCGAGGAGGTGGAGGCCGTGCTCTTCGTCCTCTCGGCGCGAGAGCGGATCGGCGCCGGCGACCGCTTCATCGCCTCGCGGGTGTTCGGGCTCGGCGTTCCCGTCGTGATCGCGCTCAACAAGGTGGACCGGCTGAAGGCGGGCCACATCGCGACCCAGATGAACGCGGCGGCGAGGCTCGGGCCGTTCCACGCGCTGCATCCGGTGAGCGCCAAGACCGGCGACGGGATCTCGGAGCTGCGCGACGAGCTGGTCGGGCTGCTCCCCGAGGGGCCGCTCTACTTCCCGCCGGAACAGCGCACCGACCTCTCGCTCGAGCTGCAGCTCGCCGAGCTCGTGCGCGAGAAGGCGCTGTGGCTGACCCGCGACGAGGTGCCCCACGCGATCTCGGTCGAGGTGGAGGAGATCGAGGAGAAGGTCGTGCGCGCCACCATTCTGGTGGAGACCGAGTCGCAGAAGCAGATCGTCGTCGGCAAAAGCGGCGCGATCGTGAAGGAGATCGGAACGCGCGCCCGCCCGGAGATCGAGTCGCTGCTCGGGCATCAGGTCTTCCTCGAGCTCAAGGTCAAGGTGCGGCCCAGATGGCGCCGCGACGCCGCGACCCTCGAGCGGCTCGGTCTCTAGCCCGAGCAGACCGGCCCGCCGTGCACGGCAACCCAGGCCTTCAGCGCGCGGATCCTTGCCGCCGCCTGCGTGATCCGGTTCCGGAGGCGTAACGAGCCGGCCTCGTCCCGCAGGAGCGTCGAATAGCCGAGCTCGCTCGCGCTCTCGGCGCCGAAGATGAGCAGGTCGGAGCCGGCGAGCATGGCCCGCGTCGAGGTGTGCGGGATCCTGACGGCTGCCGGCGCGGTGAGCGAGTCGGTCACGGTGACGCCCTCGAAGCCGAGCTGCTTCCGCAGCAGGCCGTTGACGATCGTGCTGGAGAACGCCGCGGGCCGCTTCGAGCCGTCGAGCCTGGGGTAGACGGCCGTGGAGAGCATCACGAGCTTCGTGCCGGCCCGCACCGCGCTCTGGAACGGGAGCAGCCCCTGCTGCAGCTTCCAGGCTGCGGCTCGGATCACGATCCGCCCGTGATCGGTGTTACCGCTCGCGAGGCCGAGGCCGGGAAAGTGCTTGGCCGTTGCGGCGATGCCGTTCTCCTGCAGGCCTCCGACGAACGCACGGGCCATCCGTGCGTTCCACGTGCGGGAGTGCGAGAAGGCGCGCGAGCCGAGGAAGTTGCCGGCCGAGCCGGGGGTGTCGACGACGGGAGCGAAGTCGATGTCGATGCCGACGGAGCGGAGGGCAGTCGCCGCACCGGCGGCCTCGTAGTGCGCCACAGACGGGCTGGACATGTACGCCGGCGCCTCGGTGGGAGGCGCCCAGGCGAGCCGCCTTACGAGACCGCCTTCCTGGTCGACCGCGATCAGAAGCGGCTCTCCTCGCGTGCACGCGGCCTGCTGTAGCTCGGCCGTGACGGTGGCCGCGGTGTGGCGTGTGAGCCAGCCGTTCCCGAGCAGCAGGACACCGCCCATCTTCCCGTTGTGAATCCGGGTCAGGAAGCGGCGGCTCGGCGGCGCGGTCAGCGTCCCCATGACGGTTTCCGCCGTGTCCGAGAACCCGGTGACGCTGCGCGTCTTCGCCGCCGGCTTCGCGGCAGCCGAAGCCACCGAAACCGCTGCCACGGCGACCAGACCCATCAGCGTCCTCAACATCACGAACAGGGTAGCCCCCGCTTCAGCAGCTCCCGGGTCGCCGAAATCCGCGGCTTCGGCGCGGGACTACACTCAATGCATGGCTCAGGCGCCTGCATTACCGACAGGATTCGAGCTGCCGCTCGAGGCTCGGCTGCCGCGGATCGGAGCCGTCGACGCCGTGGCGCTCGAGGAGCGCGCGGCGTCGCTCGCCAAGCGTTCGATCAAGCGCGACGCCAAGGTCTGGGTGCTGCGCCTCGCGATCCGCACGACCGACCTGACGACACTCGAGGGCGCCGACACTCCCGGGAAGGCGGCGGCGGTGGCGTCGAAGGCGCGGCGGCCGGATCCCGCCGACCCGTCCGTCCCGCCCGTTGCCGCCGTGTGCGTCTACCCCAATCTCGTGCCCGCGGTGCGGGAACGGCTGGAGGGCAGCGACGTGAAGGTCGCGGCGGTCGCCACGGGATTCCCGTCGGGCCAGTACCCGACCGCGGTGAAGGTCGCCGACGTGCGCTCGGCGGTCGAGCTGGGCGCGGACGAGATCGACATGGTGATCGACCGCGGCGCCTTCCTCTCCGGTCGCTACGCGAAGGTCTACGACGAGATCGTCCAGGTGAAGGAGGCGTGCGGCGGCGCGCATCTGAAGGTGATCCTCGAGACCGGGGAGCTCGGCACGTACGACAACGTGCGGCGCGCGACGCTCCTCTCGATCGCGGCGGGCGCGGACTTCGTCAAGACGTCGACGGGCAAGATCTCGCCGGCCGCGACGCTGCCGGTGGCGCTCTGCATGCTCGAGGCGATTCGCGACGTGTACGAGGAGACCGGCCGGCGCGTCGGCTTCAAGGCCGCGGGCGGGATTCGCCAGGCGAAGCAGGCCGTGCAGCACCT
>DATEPQ010000034.1:0-4576 GCA_035273125.1 Gaiellaceae bacterium | reverse complement strand
GAGCTGCGGGAGAACTCCGGCGAGCTCGAGGCGGCGCGGCGCGGCGAGCTGCCGAAGCTCGTCGAGCTGCGCGAGGTCCGCGGCGACCTGCACACGCACTCGCACTGGTCGGCCGACGGCAAGAGCACGCTCGAGGAGATGATCGAGGGTGCGGCGGCGCGCGGCTACGAGTACTACGCCGTCACCGACCACTCGCACTATCTCCGCGGCGACCGGCTGCAGGAGCAGCTCGCCCAGATCGAGCAGTTGCGCAAGCGTTTCCAGAAGCTGCACATCCTCGCCGGTGTCGAGGCGAACATCCGGGCGAGCGGCGAGGTCGACGTGGCCGACGAGGACCTCGCGCTGCTCGACTGGGTCGTCGCCTCGGTGCACCAGGCTCCCGACTCGCGCCCGACCGAGCGCGTGCTCGAGGCGATGCGGAACCCGTACGTCGACGCGATCGGCCACCTGACGGGGCGCCGGATCGGGAAGCGGCCGCCACGCGACGTCGACGTCGAGCGGGTGATCGAGGGGGCGCTCGAGACCGGGACGCTGCTCGAGATCAACGGCCAGCCGGACCGGCTCGACCTTCGGGACGTCCACGCCCGCGCGGCGAAGGAGGCCGGCCTGCGGCTGATCGTCTCCTCCGACGCGCACGAGGTCCGCTCGCAGGCCTACGTCGAGCTCGCGGTCGCGCAGGCGCGTCGCGGCTGGCTGACGAAAGCCGACGTCGCCAACACGCGCACATGGAAGCAGCTCGACAGGCTGCGGAAGAGACGTCCGTGATGGACTTTCGCGAGGACGGCGCCACCGCTCTCGAGTGGGCGGCGCGCTATCTCGAACGGGTGGGCGAGCTGCCGGTGCTTGCGCAGGTGAACCCGGGTGAGCTCTCTGCGCAGCTCCCGGCGGCGGCGCCCGAGCAGTCCGAGCCGTTCGCGAACGTGCTGCGCGACCTCGACGAGCTCCTCCTGCCGGCGTTCACGAACTGGCAGAGCCCACGCTTCTTCTCGTACTTCGCCGTGACCTCGTCGGAGCCCGCGATCCTCGCGGAGCTGATCGCCGCCGCCCTGAACCAGGTGGCGATCGTCTGGCGCGCCTCACCCGCCTCGACCGAGCTCGAGCTGCGAGTCGCCGACTGGGTGCGGCAACTGCTCGGCCTGCCCGAGGGCTGGCACGGCCACATCGAGGACACGGCGTCGACCTCGACGCTCGCGGCGCTGATCGCGGCGCGCCACGTGACCGGCCGCAGCGTCGTCGTTTGCTCCGAGCACGCACACTCGTCGGTGGAGAAGAACGCGCGGATGCTCGGGATGGAGCTGCGCAAGGTTCCGGTCGACGAGGAGCTGCGGATGCGCGTCGACGGCTACGACCTCGACGACGTCGCGTGCGTCGTGGCGACCGTCGGCACGACCTCGTTCGCGTCCGTGGATCCGGTGCGGGCGCTCGCCGAGCGGGCGCACGCCGCCGGCGCCTGGGTCCACGTCGACGCCGCGTACGCGGGCTCCTCCTGGATCTGCGAGGAGGAGCGGTGGTCGCAGGACGGCGTCGAGCTGGCCGACAGCCTCGTCGTCAATCCGCACAAATGGCTGCTCGTTCCGACAGACTGCTCGCTGATCTGGACCGCCCGGCCGGACGAGTGGCGCGAGGCGTTCACGCTGACTCCCGAGTATCTGCGCACCGACGACGAGGCGTACTCGCTCGCGGACTTCGGGCCTCCGCTCGGCCGCCGCTTCCGCTCGCTCAAGCTCTGGGCGGTACTGCGTTGCTACGGCGCCGAGGGACTCCGCTCGATCCTCCGCGAGCACATCCGTCTCGCCGAGCTGTTCGCGTCCTGGGTCGAGGGAAGCGCCGACTGGGAGCTCGTCGCGCCGCAGCGGTTCTCCCTCGTCGTCTTCCGCCGGAACGGCTCCGACGAGGCCAACGAGCGGCTGGTCGAGCGCGTGAACGCGACGGGTGAGATCTTCATCACGCACACGAAGCTCGACGGACGCTATGTCCTGCGGCTCGCGATCGGCAATGCGCGGACGACGGAGGACGACGTGCGCCGGGCGTGGGACGTGCTCAACAAGGAGGCAGAACGATGATCGTGACGACGATGAACGACATCCCCGGCTACGAGGTCGACGAGGTGTTCGGCGAGGTGATGGGGCTGACCGTGCGCTCGCGCAACATCGGCTCCCAGATCGGCGCGGGCCTCAAGTCGATCGTCGGCGGCGAGCTCAAGGGGATGACGAAGGCGCTGATCGACAGCCGGCAGCAGGTGATGGAGCGGATGATCGAGGAGGCGGAGACCAAGGGCGCGAACGCGATCATCGCGATGCGCTTCGACACCTCCGAGATGGGCGGCCAGTGGACGGAGATCTGCGCCTACGGCACCGCCGTCAGCGTGCACAAAGTTTGAGGCACACCTGGCCGCCGCGGCCACGTCCGGTGTCTGACACCGGACGTGTCGCTGGGGGACGTGTCCGCTTGAGACATCCGCGGCCTGATGCAGCGGCTGACTGTCTCTTACGGACATGGCCGGTGTCTGACACCTAGACGTGTCTCGAATGGGCCTCGAAGGGGTCGACGGTGATGTCACAAAGTCGGGTGCTCAGAGCTCTCGGAGGAGCACCAGGAACTCGGCTGTCGAGCCGACGACGATGTCGGCGGCCTCGACGAGCAGCTGCGGTACCTCCTCGGACACGACCGCCACGCGCACCGCAACTTCGAGGCCGTCGAGGGCGGCGAAGGAGTCGATGTCGGTTGTATCGTCGCCCGCCGCCAGCGCCCGCCGCAGCCCGCGCTCGTCGATCAGACGCCGCACTGCCGTCCCCTTGTGTGAGCCGACCGGCGGGAGCACTTCGAGGATCTTCCGTCCGTAGCGGGCGACGAGTCCCTCCTCCCGTGCGGTCGCCGCGACCGCGTCGAGCGCCCGCACCGCCTCGCACTCGTCGTCCCGGCCCCGGAAGTGGAACGCCACTGCCAGGCCCTTGACCTCGATCTCCTCCGGCGGCCACGGCGCGTCGGCGGCGAAGGCCGCGAGCGTCCGTCTCCAGCGGTCGGCCCGCGGCTCGAGCTCGAGTCCGTGCGACCCGACGCAGACGACGCCGTCCACGCCGAGGCGAGCACGGACGTCGTCGCCGGCCCGGCCGCTCACGACCGCGACGAGCGCGTACTTCGCGACCAGCCGCTCGAGCTCCGCGCGGGTTTCCGGCGGTGGCGCTGCGTCCTCGGGCCGTTCGACGATCGGAGCCAGCACGCCGTCGAAGTCGAGAAACAGTCCCGCCTCGGTCGGGCTCGCCGCCAGCGCGGCGAGGAGATCGTCAGAAGCGCCGCTCACGGCGCCCTACGCTACTTCCCCTGGTGGGCATAATCCGGAGCGTGGCCGACCTCGACGAGCTCTGGATCCCTCTCGTAGACGAGCCGATCGGCGGGATCGTCGATCGCATCGTGCGCGACGACCCGACCCTTGCGGCCCAGGTCGAGACCCCGCACCGGATTCTGGCCTTCAAGACGTTCGCCTACATCCGCACCGGCCTCGTCCTCGGCCAGCTGCTCTTCGAGCACGACATCCCCGTCTGGGACGGCTCGGAGAGCTGGGTCGACGCGCTCCTGCGCGATCCCGCCCACCGCGCCGCGATCGAGCGCGAGGTGCGGGCGGTCGCGGAGGAGATCGCATCCGATCCGCAGTACGCCGACGAGGAGCCGATCGCGCCGGACGAGGGCGCGCGCGACCGCTTCCGCGCCTTCGCGCGGGAGCACCTCGGTCGTAGCGGCTAGCCCGCGGCGGCGCTACGAGCTCTTGCTGCCGTTCCCCTGGTAGACGAACCCGTTCCCGCTACCGAACACCTTGCGGGCGAGCACCCGTCGCACGAACGGGCCGGTGATCGGGTTGAGGAGGATGCCGAGCGCGATCCCGGCGAGCAGGAGCAGGCCGCCCCAGGCCCGGCCCGGCTCGGGCGAGTCCCGCCTCACGTCCTTGACGCGGTCGGCGGCGTTGCGGAGCTCCTCGATCACGCTCCGGATCTCGTCCTGGAGGTCCTTGTCCCCGGCGAGCCGCGTGGCGGCGTCCGACACCCGGCGGCGGGAGGCGAGCTCGTCGTAGACGGCGCGGGCAGAGGTGTACGCGTTGCGCACGTTGTCGCGCAGCTCCTTGTCGCGGATCGCGCGCTCGACATACGGGCGGGCGCTCGCGGCTGCGTCGGCGACCTTGTCCTTCGTGTTGGTCATCTGCGACCGATCCTTTCTGTCGGGGTTGAAGGTGTTCCTATCCTTTCGAAGTCGCCGCTCGCCCGCGACCCGTTCGTGGCCGCGCCGTTGGGGCTGAAGGCGGCACCGAAGACCTCGTCGATGGAGTCAACGAGCACGAAGCGCAGAGCGTCACGCGTCTCCGGCGGCAGCTCCTCGAGGTCGTGCTCGTTCTCGCGCGGCAGGATCACGCGGCCCAGGCCTGCGCGCTGCGCGGCGAGCACCTTGTCGCGCACGCCGCCGATGGGCAGCACCTGCCCGGTGAGCGTGATCTCGCCGGTCATCGCGACGTCGTGGCGCGCAGGCCGCCCGGACAGCGCCGAAACCATCGACGTCGCCATCGCGATGCCCGCCGACGGGCCGTCCT
>DATEPQ010000033.1:0-2785 GCA_035273125.1 Gaiellaceae bacterium | reverse complement strand
CCGCCCCACAACCCAGAACGGAACCTCGGCCACCTGCGCGATGTCGAGTCGGTCGAGCAGAGCCTTCGCCTCGGCGGCGGCGTTCGAATCGCCGAGGCGGCCCAGCGCATGAACGGTGAGCGCGACCTCGTAGAGCGCGTCTCCGCTCCGCGCCGCCGCGAGGCTGCGCTGGAACTCCTCGATCGCGTCAGATTCACGTGACTGCTGCAGATGGGCGTAGCCGCGCACCCGGTGCAGGAGCGCCTGGAGCGGCGGCGTGCTCGCCTCGCCGGTGAGCTCGGCGACGTCGGCCTCGCGCAGCGCCCGATGCGGGTCGCCCGCCAGAACCGCCGCCTCGGCGATTCGGGCCCGCGCCTCCTCCTCGAGGCTCGCTGCGTCGATCTCGTGGAAGCCGTCCGCTGCCTCGCTGAGCATCGTCTGGGCTTCGTCGAAGCGGCCCTGCCGTGCGGCGAGGCGACCGAGGTTCATGCGCGCCATGAGGGACAGAGCCCGGTGGCCGGCGGAGTCGACCGCGCGTCGCGCCTCCTCGAAGAGCTCGCCGGCCTCGTCGAACCGCCCCTGATCCGACAGGATCTCGCCGATGTTGTTCGTCGTCATGGCGACGTTCGTGACGTCGCCGATCCGCTCGAACAGGCGGCGGCCCTGTTCGTAGACGTCCAGAGCTTTCTCCCAGTCACCCTCGTAATACGCCTCGATCCCGAGGTTGTTCAGAGCAGTCGCCTGCCCCTTCAGATCACCCCGTTCCTCGAACAGCGGTAGCGCCAGCCCGCGGAACGCCCGTTCGTCCGATCCGGAGAGCATGTGAACCATGTGGAGGAACATGTACGCCCACGCCAGCTGCTCGTCGTCCTCGATCTCGAGCGCCTGCTCGACGACGGTGTTGCACCGCTCGATGCAGTCCTCGAAGTGCCCCTGCCGGAAGTGGGCTTCTGCGAGACCGAAGTTCAGCTTCGCCCGTAAACGCGTGCGCGCGCGTTCGTCCGGAACGCGGTCGGCCGCGTCGAGGCCGCTGTCGTACCGGCGAATGGCTTCGTCGTAGCTGCCCATGTCCTTCTGGAGGGCGCCCTCTTTCTCCATCAGCTCGATCACCTCGATGGAGTCCTCCGGTAGGAGCCGTCGCGCGCCTTCGAAGGCCGCCGCAGCATCGTCGAACCGGCCGGCGAGCTGGAGGCAGTCTGCGAGCGATTCCCAGACCTCTGCGATCTCCTCGACCGTGATCTCCGGCACGTGCTCTGCCGCGTCGAGCGCGCGTTGATAGAACTCCGCGGCCTCGAGGTTCGCCCACTTGGCCTGTGCTCTGCGCCCTGCCGAGACCGAATGCCGCCATGTCGCCGGCCAGCGCTCGCCGCGGTGGGAGTGGAGCGAGAGGAGCTCGACGCCCTCGGGGTCGCTCAGCTCGAGTACCTCCGCGATGCGGGCATGCAGTTCGCGCCTGCGCTTGAACGAGAGCCCCTCGTAGGCGCCGTCACGGATCAGGGCGTGACGGAAGCGGAACGCTCCGGCAACGTCCGGATCGCGCTCGACGAACTCCCCGAGCCGGTCCCACGCCTCGGAGTCTGAGGCCGCGGTGGAGTCGCCCTCGAGGACCGCCCCGATCAGGGATCCGGAGAAGGAGACGCCGAGGACGGAGGCCCAGCGCAGCAGGGCGCGGTCGCCGGGGGCGAGTCGGTCGATCCGGGTAGCGACGAGGGACTCGACCGTGTCCGGCATCTGTTCCTCGCCCTCGCCCTCGGGAGAGGCGAGCTCCTGCAGGAACAGCGGGTTTCCGGCGCCGCGGTCGAAGATCGCCGCGAGCTCATCATCGCTGAGGCTCCGTTCGCCGGCCGCCGCCCGGATCAGCGTCTTCGCATCCTCGGGCGGCAGCGGCTCGAGCCGAAGCGTGAGCGCCGGCAGCGGCGGAGTTCCTTCGGCCGCGAGAAATCCGTCCCCCTCGGCCCGGCGAGTCGTACACGTGAGCCAGGGCTTCGTCGGTAGCTGTGTTCCGATGTGCCGGAGGAGATCCGACGAGGCGTCGTCCATCCAGTGGACGTCCTCGAAGACGAGCAGTGTCGGCGAGTCCAGCATCTTGCCCAGCAGCGTCCCGATCACCCCGTGCAGGCGCGCGCGGCGGAAAGACGGGTCGAGGTCGTCCACCTCGGGAGTCGTTTCGACCTGAACGTCGAGCGGCGCGCCGAGCAGAGGAGCCCAGGGCACGAGCTCGCCGTCGATGGTCGTCAGGCGTTCGGAGAGGACGGTGCGGTTGTGCTCGCCGCCGCCGTTCAGCTCCACGTCGAGCAGCGAACGAAGGAACGGCCTGAAGGGGTGGTAAGCGGTCGCCGACTCGTACTGCTGGCAGCGGAGCGTGACCTGCTCCATGTCACCACAGTTCTCGCGCAGCTCGTCGGCCAGACGCGACTTGCCGATGCCCGGCTCCCCGATCAGCTCGACCATCGTCCCGAAGCCCAGACGGACGGGCTGGACGGCCGCGCCGAGCACCGCGCGCTCCCGCTCGCGGTCGACGAAGGGGAGCTTCTCGCCGCCAGCCTCGCCCTTTTCCGCTTCGGGCCCGAGTTCGCCGAGGGCGACCGCCCGCTGCGGCTCCGACTTCCCCTTGAGCTGGAGCGGCTCGAGCTCGGTCGAGTCGAACGCGGCTCCGCCCCGCTCGTAGGCCGACGCCGCGACCCAGATCTCGTCCTCCGGCGCCTTGGCCATCAGACGCGCAGCGAGGGCCGCGGTGTCGCCGAGGATCGTGTACGTCCGCCGGAACGGTGCCCCGACCTGGCCGGTGAAGACGCGTCCCTCGCTG
>DATEPQ010000032.1:0-12356 GCA_035273125.1 Gaiellaceae bacterium | reverse complement strand
TCGCGCGGCTGAAGGAGGACGCCGCGCGCGACGACCGCAACCTGATGGAGCCGATCATGGCCGCCTCGCGCGCGTACGTCACGATGGGCGAGATGTGCGACGCGCTCCGCGAGGTCTGGGGCACCTGGCGCGAAACTCCTGTCTTCTAAGACAGGTCCTCAAGTAACACGTCCGGAACCAGGTTCCGGACGTGTCCAGCAGAGCCGTGTCCGAAAGAGAGTCTTGCGCCGGGTTTGAGCGGTGCGCGACGCTCCGTGACGTGCCGCGCCGGCCTCGCGATATCCGTCCCGGCTTCCACCACGTCTGGGTGAATGCGACAGGCGACTGGGATTACTTCCTCGACGAGGTAGATCGGGTCGTGTGGGTGCGGCGTCTCGTGGCGACGCTCGAGAGGTTTCCGTGGACCTGCGTCGCGTTCTGCCAGATGTCGACTCACGTGCATCTTCTGCTCGGCGTCCCGGACGAGTCGCTCGCGATCGGCATGCGAGAGCTCAATCGCGAGTATTCATGCGACTTCAACCTCCGTCACGGCCGAGTCGGCTCCTTCGTGAGGAAGCGCTTCGGAAGCCGCCGGATCGAGGCAGGGAGCGACCTTCTCGTGGCCTACGCGTACATCGTTCTCAATCCGGTCGCCGAAGGTCTCTGCCTCCTGCCCGAAGAGTGGCGGTGGAGCAGCTATAGAACGACACTGGGCACGGCGGCGCACTTTCCCTTCGTAGATGCCGGCAGCGTGATCGCCGAGGCCGGCGGCACAAGAGAGGCCCTTCGGCTGGTGATCGAAGGAATCGCTCGAGCTCGTCCAATCCGGACACGTCCGGAACCAGGTTCCGGACGTGTCCGTTCGAGCTAGGCTCCGCGCCGTGGCTGGGAAGATCCGCGTCGTCGTTGCGAAGCCGGGCCTCGATGGGCACGACCGCGGTGCCAAGATCATCGCCCGCGCGCTGCGCGACGCCGGCATGGAGGTCATCTACACGGGCCTCCACCAGACGCCCGAGCAGATCGTCGAGACCGCGATCCAGGAGGACGCCGATGCCGTGGGCATCTCGATCCTCTCCGGCGCGCACATGACCCTCGTGCCGCGCATCCTCGAGCTCCTGCGCGAGAACGGGGTCGAGGACGTCGTCGTGGTGGTGGGCGGGACGATCCCGGAGGACGACGCCGACGATCTGCGCAAGCTCGGGGTCGCCGGCGTCTTCGGGCCGGGCGCGCCCACGACGGACATCGTCGACTTCATCCGGGGCGCGGTTCCGGCATGAGCGTCAACGTCGACCGCCACGACGCGGTCGCCGTCGTCACGATCGACCGGCAGGAGGCGCTCAACGCGCTCGACGTCGAGACCCTCACCGAGCTCCGCGACCGGCTGCGCGAGCTGGCCGAGGACGACACCGCGCGCGTCGTCGTCCTCACCGGCGCCGGCGAGCGCGCCTTCGTCGCGGGCGCGGACATCAAGTACATGGGGAGCCTCGGGCCGGCGGAGGCGAAGGAGTGGGGGGCGCTCGGCCACGAGGCAGCGCGCCTGCTCGAGGAGATGCCCAAGCCGACGATCGCCGCGATCAACGGCTTCGCGCTCGGCGGTGGCTGCGAGCTCGCGCTCGGCTGCGACCTCCGCTACGCCTCGAGCAACGCCCGCCTCGGCCAACCCGAGATCGACCTCGGCATCGTCCCCGGGTGGGGCGGCACGCAGCGGCTCGCCCGTGTCTGCGGCCTCGCCGTCGCGAAGGAACTCGTCCTCACCGGCCGGCAGGTCGACGCGGAGGAGGCGCTCCGAATCGGCCTCGTCAACGGGGTCGCCGATCCTGTGCTGGAGCACGCCCTCGAAGTCGCCGGGAAGCTGGCGGCCAAGAGCCCGGTCGCGTTGCGCGTCGCGAAGCGTCTGCTCAACCTCTCGCCCGGGGCGCTCGAGCGGGAGGCGGAGGAGTTCGGCGAGCTGTTCGCGAGCGAGGACGCACGAGAGGGTCTCGCCGCCTTCGCCGAGAAGCGGGCACCCCGCTTCGTCGGCAGGTAAACCGTCGGTCACCCGGGAGGATTCGCGGCCGGCGCCGCGTAGTCCGGGACCCCATGCGCGCTCGCATCCTCCTGGTCGGAGCCGTTGCCGCCGTCGCGGTGGCCGCGATCCCGGCTTCGCTTGCCTCGAGCGGCCGCAACCCGCAGATCGCCGGGTTGCAAGTCGCCCTGCGCGCCCAGGGCCTGTACCGGGGCCCGATCGACGCGATCTCCGGGCCGGGCACGGTCGACGCGGTCCGCGCCTTCCAGCGCGCCGAAGGGCTGTCCGTCACCGGGCTCGCCGACGCGCGTACGCGGGCGGCGCTCGGGCCGCTCGGCCGGCCGCTCTTCGGGGCGCGGACGCTGAAGCGCGGCGCGTTCGGCTGGGACGTCGCTGTGCTCCAGTTCCTGCTCGTGCACCAGGGAATCAGCGTCCCCGTCAACGCGTACTTCGACGGGCCGACCTCCCACGGCGTCCGCCTCATGCAGCAGCGTCTCCACGTTCGTGCGGACGGTGTCGTCGGGCCGCACACGCTCCGAGGGCTCGTCGACCGGGAGCCGGTGCCGCTCGCGCGCGGCGTCCCCGTCGCGGCCCGCCCCGAGGCTCACCCGCACCGCAGTCATCACCGGCGGACGACGGTGCACGTCGTGCGGGCGGGCGAGTCGCTGTCGTCGATCGCCCGGCACTACCGCACCACGGTCGCGAGGCTCTCGCGGCTCAACCACCTCGACCCGAGCCACGTGCTCCTGATCGGAACGCGTCTCAAGGTGCCGCATGGAGGGCATGTGCGGCACGCCGGCACGACGCAGCACGTCGCCTACCGCACGCAGAGCGTCGCGTCGGTGCGGGCGCTGCTCGACCACTGGGCCCTGCACTACGGCGTGAACGTCCATCTCGTCCGCGCGCTCGCGTGGATGGAGTCCGGCTACAACAATGCGCTCGTCTCGTCGGTCGGGGCGCGCGGGATCATGCAGCTCCTGCCGAGCACCTTCCGCTTCGCCGAGACCGTGCTGATCGGCCATCACGTCCGGCACAACGCGAGCGGCAACGTCCGCGCGGGCGTCGCCTACATCGCCCACCTCCTGCACGACTTCCACGGCAACAAGCGGCTCGCGCTGGCCGGCTGGTACCAGGGCGAGGGCGCCGTCCGGAAGCACGGCGTGTACAAGGTGAGCAAGACCTTCGTGAAGGACGTGCTCGCGCTCGAACAACGCATGTGAGTCAGCGCCCGACGCGACCGCACTAGAGTCCCGCCGGGATGAAGATCGCAGTCTGCGTCAAGCACGTGCCCCAGGGCCCGAGCCGTCTCGATCCCTCCTCGAAGCGCCTCGATCGCTCCGGCGAGGGCGCGCTCAACCACTTCGACGCGAACGCGGTGGAGGAGGCGCTGAGGCTCAAGGGCGACTCGGACAGCGAGGTCGTGGCCGTCTCGCTCGGGCCGCAGAGGGCGCTCGACTCGCTGCGCAAGGCGCTCGCGATGGGCGCCGACCGCGCAGTACTGGTCTGCGACGATGCCGCGGCGGGCTCCGATCTCGTCGCGACGAGCCGGTTGCTCGCGGCGGCACTCGAGAAGGAGAGCGCCGACCTCGTCCTCTTCGGCCAGCAGGCCTCCGACGCCGACGGGGCCGTGCTCTGGGCGGCCGTCGCCGAGCGGCTCGGCCGGCCCGTCGTCTCGCAGGCGATGGAGCTGTCGCTCGACGGCGACTCGGTCCGGGTCAAGCGGCAGACGGAGTTCGGCTACGACACGCTCGAGGCTCCGCTGCCGGCGGTGGTGGCCGTGAGCGACGCGATCAACGAGCCGCGCTACCCGTCGCTCAAGGGGATCATGGGCGCGAAGAAGAAGCCGCAGGACGTCCTCTCGCTCGCCGAGCTCGGCGTCGGCACCGGCGAAGCGGGCGAAGCGGGCTCACGCACGACCGTGCTCGCGCTCGGCGACCCTCCGGCCCGGGCCGACGCACGCAAGATCTCCGACGACGGCGACGCGGCCCAGGCGATCGTCGACTTCCTCGCCGAGAAGAGGCTCGTGTGAGCGCGCTCGTCTTCCTCGAGAGCCACGGCGACGAGTTGCAGAAGGGCTCGCTCGGCGTGCTCGCGAAGGCCGTCTCGCTCGGCGACGCCGACGCCGTGATCGCCGGCGAGGGCGCGAAGGCGCTCGCCGCCGAGGCCGGGAGGTTCGGCGCCGGGAAGGTCTGGGTCTGCGAGGACGCCGAGGTCGCGCAGCGGCTGCCCCAGCCGCGGGTCGACGTGCTCGCGCACGTGGTGGACGAGGGGGGCTACGACACCGTGCTCTTCGCGAACTCCGTGCTCGCCGCCGACGTTGCCGCCGGCCTCGCCGCGCGTCTCGACGCGGGGCTCAACTGGGATCTCGTCGACGTCGAGCTCAGCGACGGCGAGCTCGTGGGGAAGCGGCCCGCGCTCCAGGACTCCGTCTACGTCGACGTCGGCTGGAGCGGCACGCCGCGGCTCGCGCTCTTCCGCGCCGGCTCGTTCGACGCGACGCCCACCGGCGGCGGCGAGCCCGAGGTCGTCGACGTCTCCCCGTCGTACGCCGACCACTCCACGGCCGTCACGCTCGTCGGCCAGGACGCGGAAGAGTCGAGCGGCCCATCGATCGAGGATGCCGACGTGATCGTCGCGGGCGGCCGCGGCCTCGGCTCGCCCGACAACTTCACGCTCGCAGAGGACCTCGCGAAGGCGCTCGGCGGAGCGGTCGGCGCGACCCGCGCGGTCGTCGACGCCGGCTGGTACCCGTACTCGGCGCAGATCGGCCAGACCGGCAAGACCGTCTCGCCGAAGCTCTACGTCGCCCTCGGCATCTCCGGCGCCATCCAGCACAAGGTCGGGATGCAGAGCTCGGGCACGATCGTCGCGATCAACAAGGACGCGAACGCGCCGATCTTCGAGTTCAGCGACCTCGGCGTCGTGGGCGACGTGCACGAGATCGTGCCCAGGCTCACCGAGCTCGTCCGCGCCCGACGGTCGTGATCCGCCCGGCGACACTCGGCGGCGCCCCGCCCGCCATCACACGTCGCGCTGCGGCCTCCTCAGTCGCCCCGATAGGGAGGGCTATCGCGGCTCCCTGCGTCCTTACATCGCTTGGTGCTGGCGACCGGGGCATCCACAAGCGTCACCGGACGGATCACGGCTGATGGCGAGACCCTCGAACTTCCCGCCGCCGTTCTCCGCGCGCGACTACGTCACCGAGCCCACCGACCCGGAGGACGAGCGGATCGAGGTCGGCGTGCTCGTCGTCGGCGCGGGCCCCGCCGGCCTCGCGTGCGCGATCCGGCTCGGGCAACTGGTCCAGGAGCACCCGGAGATGTCCGAGCGCCTCGGGGAGGTGCCGGTCGCGGTGCTCGAGAAGGGGAAGCAGCCCGGCTCGCACCTGCTCTCGGGCGCGGTCGTCGACCCGAGGGCGCTCCGCCGTCTCTTCGGCGAGCGCTTCCGGATGGAGGACCTGCCGTCCTACGGCCCGGTGCCGGGCGAGTCCGTCTACGTCCTGACGCGCCGCGCGGCCCTCCCGATCCCGCCGCCGCCGCCGATGCGGAACCACGGCAACTGGATCGTCTCGCTGTCGCAACTCGGACGCTTCCTCGCCGAGCGGGCGGAGGAAGGCGGCGCGATGATCCTCCCCGAGACCGCGGCGCAGAAGCTGCTCGTCTCCCACGGACGCGTCCTGGGCATTCGCACCGGCGACAAGGGCCGCAGCCGCGAGGGCGGCGAGCTCGGGAACTTCGAGCCCGGCTCCGACCTCGTGGCCAAGGTCACGGTGCTCGCCGAGGGGACACAGGGTCACCTCACCGGCATCGCGCTCGACCGCTTCGGTCTGCGCGGCGACGAGCCGCAGGTCTGGGAGCTCGCGGTGAAGGAGGTCTGGAAGGTCGCGAAGCCGCTCGACCGGGTCATCCACACGATGGGCTGGCCGCTGCGCACGAACAAGCGCTATCGCGAGTTCGGCGGCTCGTTCATCTACCCGATGGGTCACGACATGGTCACGATCGGCCTCGTCGTCGGGCTCGACTACCGCGACGCCTCCCTGTCGGTGCACGACCTGCTGCAGGAGCTGAAGACGCACCCGAAGATTCGCAAGATCCTCGAAGGCGGCGAGCGGCTCGAGTGGGGAGCCAAGACGATCCCGAGCGGCGGCTTCCATTCCCTGCCGCGCGAGCTGCACGCGCCCGGCCTGCTCCTGTGCGGCGACGGCGTCGGGATGGTCAACGTCCCGCGGCTCAAGGGCATCCACTACGCGATCGAGTCCGGACGTCTCGCGGCCGAGGCCGCATTCCGCGCGCTGCAGCGCGGCGAGACGCCCGCGGCCTCGCTCTCGTCCTACGACGATGCTGTCCGCGACAGCTTCATCTGGAGCGACCTCTACGAGGTGCGGAACATGCGCCAGGTCTTCGGGCGCGGCTTCTTCGTCGGGGGCGCGCTCGCGAGCGCGATGACGGTGTCGAAGGGAAAGGTCGAGCTCGGCAAGATGCGGGCGGAGCCGGACGCGGACCAGCCGCTTCTCGTCACCGACCGCGCCGCGAGCTACCCGAAGCCCGACGGCAAGCTCACCTTCGACAAGCTGTCCTCGGTCTTCGCGTCGGGCAACAAGACGCGCGACGACCAGCCGAACCACATCCGGATCGAGCGGCGCGTCCCGCGCGAGGTCGCGCAGCTCTGGGAGCACATGTGCCCGGCGCAGGTCTACGAGATCGGCCGGGAGGACGGCGACGGCACCGTGATGGTCGATCTCGCGCCCTCCAACTGCGTCCAATGCGGCGCGATCACCGCGAAGGGCGGTCGGCTCACGCCGCCCGAGGGCGGATCCGGCCCCGAGTACAGCTCCACCTGATTTACCCCGGATTTACCCGGATCGCCGCTCCAAGACGGACAATGCGTCCGATGTTCAGCAGGCGCTTCGCCCTCCTCGCCGGCGTTCTCGTGACGCTCAACCTCGTGCTCTGGTTCGCGGCGCCGGGTCTCGCGCTTCGCAAGGGCCTCGTCAACGAGCTCTTCGGGCGGAAGCTGATCCGCGGCGAGGCGATCTACAGGACGGCCGTCTGCGGGGGCACGGACTGTCGCTTCGACCGTGGAGTGATCACCGAAGTCACCCCGACCCAGCTCACGCTGCGCGAAGCCGACGGGCGCATCCAGCCGATCCCGATCTCCGACTCGACCAACGTGATCAAGTTCGGCCGCCAGATCTCGATCAGCCGTCTGGCGCGCCGCTGGCACGTGTTCGTGACCTGGCCGACCACCGGCCCGGCCCAGTCGGTCGACGTCGAGAAGGTCCCGCGGCGGCGCTAGGAACGCGTTCGGTTGCTCCCGTCCTCCGCCGCCACGCCTATCCTGGGCCCGTGACCGCCAGGGCAACGGGTGGCGCGCTCCTCCTCGTGGAGGACGACGACTCGATCGGCAAGCTCGTCAAGCAGTACCTCGAGCAGCAGGACGGCTGGCGCGTTCTCTGGCGCCGGACCGGGGAGGAGGCGATCGCCGAGCTGCGCGGGCAGCCGGTGCGCGTGGTCGTGCTCGACATCGGTCTCCCCGGGATGGACGGCTTCGAGGTCTGCCGCCGCATCCGGGCCGGCTCGAAGGTGCCGATCGTGATGCTCACGGCCCGTGACGAGGAGCCGGACCGCGTGGCCGGGCTCGAGCTCGGTGCGGACGACTACGTCTCGAAGCCGTTCTCCCCGCGAGAGCTGTCGGCCCGGATCAAGGCGATCCTCCGCCGCTCCGAGCGCCGGAACGAGGACGAGGTGCTCGCGGCGCGCGACGTCGTCCTGCGGCGCGACTCCCACGAGGTGACCGTCGCCGGCGCACAGGTCGAGCTCACGAGCAAGGAATTCGACCTCCTCGCCTGCTTCCTCGAGCATCCCGGCATCGTCCTCTCCCGCGAGCGGCTGCTCGATCTCGTCTGGGGCATGACCTATCCGGGCGGCACACGCACCGTCGACGTCCACGTCGCACAGCTGCGGCGCAAGCTCGGGGATCCCGAGGGGATCCGGACCGTGCGAGGCGCCGGCTACAAGCTCGTGCCTGCCTGAGATGCGCGGCAACCGTCTCCGTTCGCAGCTCTTCCGGGCGATCGGGGTCGTCGTCCTCATCTGCGTGGCCCTGACGATCGGGCTCGGAGTCCTCCTCACCCATCGCGCCGTCGAGCGCGCGACCCTCGAGGACCTCGGGCAGCAGGCCGACGTCATCGCTGCGGCGCAGTCGTCCGGAGTCCCGTCGCTCGTGCCGGCGCGGATCAAGGAGCAGCTCTCCGCGGAGAACGAGAAGGTCCTGTACGACCCGAAGGACCTGCCTGCGTGGGCCCAGGAGCGGTTGGCGGACAAACAGCCCGCCCAGGGGACGCTGCGCTACGGCGTGCCTTCCGCCGAGTACTACTTCGCCGCCCGGCCCGGGAACCCGGGCACCCTCATCCTCCTGCGGCCGCAGAGCACGACGCAGTCGCTCCTGTCGCCGTACGTGTGGGGGCTCCTCATCGCCGCGGCGGCAGGCGGCCTGCTCGCCGCGCTCGCCGCGTTCCTGCTCGCGCGACGCATCTCACGCCCGGTCGATCGGATCGCGGGCGCCGCGCGCACCCTGGCGCGAGGTGCGCACCCGGAGCCGGTTCCGGTGGAGGGAGCGACCGAGATCGCGACGCTGGCGGGCGCCTTCAACGACCTCGCCGAGCAGCTCCGGAAAGCCCAGGAGGCGGAGCGGAACTTCCTCCTCTCGGTCAGTCACGAGCTGAAGACGCCGCTCACCGCGATCCGCGGCTACGCCGAGGCCGTTGAGGACGGGGTAGTCGACCCGCGCGAGGCGGCCGCGACGGTCGCCGCGGAGGCGCGGCGGCTGGAGCGACTCGTCCGCGACCTCCTCGACCTCGCGCGGATGAACCGCACCGACTTCAGCGTGCACAACACTGAGATCGACCTCGCCGAGGTGGCCGACGACGCGGTCCGCCGCTACGAGCAGCAGGCGGAGAGCTTCGGCGTCGAGCTGCGGGCCGTTGCCGACGGCCCGGCACCGGCGATCGCGGACGCCGACCGCGTCCTGCAGATCGTCTCGAACCTCGTCGAGAACGCGTTGCGCCTGACGCCGCCCGGCGGCGAGGTACGGGTCGTCGCGGCGCCCGGCGTGCTGCGCGTCGAGGACACGGGGCCGGGGCTCGCGGAGACCGACACCGAGCGCGCGTTCGAACGCTTCTACCTCCACGAGCGCTACGGGCTGGAGCGGAAGGTCGGCACGGGTCTCGGCCTCGCGATCGTGAAGGAACTGACGCACGCGATGGGCGGCGACGTCGGCGTGGAGAGCCGCCCGGGCACGCTCACCGTGTTCACCGTGCGCCTCCGGGTTCCGAAGGTCGTCGCTCGCGCCACACTGCCTGCGTGAGCGTCTCGCGAGAGGACGTCGAGCGGGCGTGCACCGTTCTCGGCGAACGGATCCGCCGCACGCCCACCGTCGCCTCGCCCGACCTCGGCGTCTCGCTCAAGGCGGAGCTGTTCCAGAGGACGGGCTCGTTCAAGGCGCGCGGCGCGCTCAACCGGCTCGCCGCGCTCACGGCGGAGGAGCGGAAGCGCGGCGTCGTCACGTGGTCGGCCGGGAACCACGCGCACGCCGTCGCCTGGGCGGCTGCCGAGGAGGGGGTCGACTGCCTCGTGCAGATGTGGGAGGGCGTGAGCCCGGTCAAGGTCGAGGCGACGCGCGCGCACGGCGCCACCGTGGACCTCTCGCCGCCGGATCCCGCCGCGGCGTACGACCGCGTGCTCGCGATCGTCGAGGAGGAGGGGCGCGTCTTCGTCCACCCGCACTCCGATCCACACGTCGTCGCCGGCCACGGCACGCTCGCGCTCGAGCTGCTCGAGGACGTGCCGGATCTCGACACGATCGTCGTCGGCACGGGGGGCGGCGGCCTGGTCTCGGGCATCGTCACCGCGCTCGACGGCCGCGCCCGCGTGGTCGGGGTCGCGCCCGAGCGCGCGCAGGCCTTTCCCGCCGGCCTCGCGGCCGGACACAGCGTCCGCGTCGAGACCGACACGATCGCCGACGGGCTCGCGCCGCCGTTCGCCGGCGAGCTCCCGCTCGAGATCTGCCGCGGCAAGGTGGAGACCGTTCTCGTGACGGAGGACGAGATCGCCGACGGGATGCGTTTCCTCTACGGGCGCGCGAAGCTCGCCTGCGAGCCGGCGGGCGCCGCAGCTGCGGGCGCGGTGCTCGCGGGCAAGGTCGAGGGAGGCCGCGGAGTGGCCGTGATCGTCTCGGGCGGCAACGTGGAACCCGATCTGGCCGCTGCTATCTTGAGAGGGCAATGAAAGCCGGCATCCATCCCGAGTACGTCCTCGCCACGGTGACGTGCTCCTGCGGAAACACGTTCCAGACCCGCTCGACGAAGCCCGAGCTCCATGTCGAGATCTGCTCGCAGTGCCATCCGTTCTACACGGGCAAGCAGAAGCTCATGGACACGGGCGGTCGCGTCGAGCGCTTCCAGCGCCGCCTGGAGCGCGCCGGTCAAGCGCGGCGCGGCTAACGCCGAAGAGACACCATGGCCAACGTCGGCGGACAGGCGGTCCTCGAGGGCGTGATGATGCGCGGCCCCGGCAACTGGGCCGTGGCTGTGCGCAAGCCGTCGGGCGAGATTGCGCAGGTCTCGCGTCCGATCGATTCGGCGATGGCGCGCCATCGCTTCTTCCGCTTGCCGGTCGTGCGCGGTGTGATGGCGCTCGGGGAGTCGCTCGCCATCGGCTTCCGCGCGCTGGCGATCTCGGCGAACTACGCATCGCAGGAGGAGGGCGAGGACGGCGAGGTCGAGACCGAGCTCTCGCGCGGCGCGCTCATCTTCGCCTTCGCGATCGCGATCGGCTTCGCCGTGATGGTGTTCAAGGTCGGGCCGGCGCTGATCACCGACCAGCTTCCGGTGCACAGCGGCGGCTGGTTCGTGATCGTCGAGGGTCTGATCCGGGTGACGATGTTCATCGCCTACCTCGCGCTCATCTCGCTGCTGCCTGACCTGCGCCGGGTCTTCCAGTACCACGCTGCCGAGCACAAGGCGATCAACGCCTACGAGGCGGGCGAGCCGCTCGAGCCCGTGGTCGTGCAGCGCTACTCGCTCATCCACCCGCGCTGCGGGACGGCGTTCCTGCTCTGGGTGATGGTGATCGCGGTCTTCGTGTTCGCGTTCTTCGGGCGACCTGCCTGGTACTGGCTGATCGCGACGCGGATCCTGCTCCTGCCGCTGATCGCCGGGATCGCGTACGAGCTGATCCGGTTCGCGGGCAAGCATCAGGGGAACAGGGTCCTCATGACCCTCCTCGCCCCGGGCCTCTGGCTGCAACGGCTGACGACGCGCGAGCCCTCGCTCGACCAGCTCGAGGTCTCGATTCGTGCGCTGCGCGAAGTGCTCCACCTCGAGGGCGCCGGCGCGTCCGAGGCCCAGCGCGTCGAGGTCATGGCGTAGATGGCGACCGAGCGTCGCGCAGAGGTTCGCTGGCAGGGGAGCCTCCTCGAGGGCTCCGGGACGATCGACTCCACCACGAGCGGCGCCTTCGGTGGGCTCGGCGTCACGTGGAAGGCGCGCTCGGAGGACGAGCACGGCGGCCAGACGAGCCCCGAGGAGCTGATTGCGGCCGCGCATGCCGCGTGTCTCTCCATGGCCCTGTCCGGCGGGCTCGCGCGAGCCGACACGCCGGCCGAGGAGCTCCATACCACCGCGGCCGTGACCTTCCAACCCGGGGAGGGCATCACGCGCGTCGCGCTCACGGTCGAGGGCAAGGTCCCGGGGCTCGACGAGGACGGCTTCCGGGCCGCAGCCGAGACCGCGAAGGAGAACTGCCCGGTCTCGAAGGCGCTTGCCGGCGTCCCGGAGATCACGCTGGAGGCCCGGCTAACGTAGTCGGCGGCATGGCCGCCACACTGGACAGTCTGATCGACGAGCTCGAGCGCTCGTACCGCGAGACCCAGGAGCGGATGTCCGATCCGTCCGTCTACAACGACCACCGCGAGGCGGCGGATGTCGGACGCCGGCTGAAGGAGCTCGAGGGGCCGTTCAAGCTCGCGCAGGAATGGCGTGGCGCACGCGAGGACCTCGCCGCAGCGCGGGAGGATGCCGATCTGCGCGAGCTCGTCCCGGAGCTCGAGGAGCGGACCTCGAGGCTCGAGGGAGAGCTCCGCCTGGCGATGGTTCCGACCGACCCGGCGGACCGCAAGGATGTGATCGTCGAGGTGCGCCAGGGCGTCGGCGGGGACGAGGCGGCGCTGTGGGCCGGCGACGTCTACCGGATGCTCGCGCGGTACGCGGAGCGGCGCGGCTTCAAGGTCGAAGAGCTCGGGGCGAGCCCCTCGGACGGCGGCGGCTACAAGGAGGTCACCTTCGCGGTCAAGGGCGACGGCGCCTACTCCGTCT
>DATEPQ010000031.1:0-5748 GCA_035273125.1 Gaiellaceae bacterium | reverse complement strand
GCGCCGCGGCTGACGATCAGCTCCTTGAGCGTGCGGCCGTCGAGGAACTCCATCGCGATGTAGTAGGTGTCCTCGGCGTTGCCGCGGTCGTAGATCGAGACGATGTTGGGATGGTTGAGCGCGGCGGCGTTCTTCGCCTCGCGGCGGAAGCGCTCGATGAACTGGGCGTCGTTCGCGTGGCGCCCGTTGAGGATCTTGATCGCGACGCGGCGCCCGAGCTCCTGGTCCTCGGCGAGGTACACGTCGGCCATCCCGCCGGCGCCGAGCTTGCGCTGGATCCGGTAGCGCCCGTCGAAGAGCGTGTCGATGAGGGAGTCGCTTACCGCCACGGCCGCCTAAAGGGTAGAGACATGGTCAGCGAGCCAACAGTCTTTCGAGGATTGTCCTGGCGATCGGGGCGGAGATCGAGCCGCCGAAGCCGTTCAGCTGCTTTGCGACCACGACCGCTACGGCGTAGCGCGGGTTGTTCGCCGGCGCGAAGGCGACGAACCAGGCGTCGTAGACGCTGCCGAGACCGAGCTCCGCGGTTCCCGTCTTGCCCGCGACGGGGACACCCGGGATCTGCGCGCTCGTGCCCGTACCGCTCTGGACGACGAGCTGCATCATCTGGTTCAGCTCGGCGGCCGTCTGCGGCTTGACCGCCTGGCCGAGCGTCTGCGGCGCCGTCTTCGTCACGGTCGAGCCGTCCGCGGCCACGACCTTCTGCACGAGATACGGCTTCGGCAGGACTCCCTTGTTGGCGATCGTGGCGCCGACGAGCGCCATCTGGAGCGGCGTGGCGAGCATGTTGTACTGGCCGAACGCGAGCCGGCCCGAGTCGATCTGGGAGTTGCTCGTGGGAGTCCAGAGCTTTCCGTTCTTGTAGAGACCGGACGCGTTGATCGTGTCCGGGGGGGTCTCGAGTGGCGGCGGCGAGTAGAACCCGAACTTCTTCGCGTAGTCGAGGATCTTCAACCCGCCGATGTGCTTTCCGATGTTGCAGAAGACGGAGTTGATGGAGTGCTCGAAGCCCTGCGCGAGCGACACGTTGCCGAACGCTTCCGGCCCGTTCTGGTCGGGATTGCCGGCGTTCGAGACGCGCTGGCCGTACTCGGTGCAGTAGCCCGGGTCGGAGAACGGCGAGCTCGGCGTGTAGGCGCCCGAGTCGAGCGCGGCCGCGGCCGTCACCATCTTGAAGGTCGAGCCCGGGGGATAGAGCCCGAGCGTCGCGTTGTTCTGCAGGGCGGACGCATCGCCGCAGCTTCCCTTGATCTTCTTGACCTTGTTGTAGCCGTTCGGCTGCACCATGAGGTTCGCGTTGTAGGTGGGAGAGGAGGCCATCGCGACGACCGCGCCGGTCCTCGTGTCGAGCACGACGACGGCGCCGCAGCGCCCGGCGAGCTGGTCCTGCGCGATCCGCTGGATGTCGGGGCGCAGCGTGAGGATCACGTTGTCCCCGTGCACCGTCTGCCCGCCGAGCTTGTCGAGCTCCTGCGTGAACGTGTTGGTGAGGTTCGTGTTCGCGCCGGTCAGGTAGTCGTCGAGCGTCTGCTCGAGCCCGGTCGTCGTTCCCACGTTCGTCGCGTACCCGATCACCTGCGACGCGAGGTCGTTCTGCGGGTAGTGCCGGCTGTAGATCGTGAGGCCGTGCTTGCGGGTCTTGCGGTTGTTCGCGAGGACGGTGCCGTCGGCGGCGAGGATCTTCCCTCGGTCGACGGTCAGCCGCTCGATGAGCGAGACGGAGTTGTCCTTGCGGGCCGCCAGGTCGGCCTTGGCCCACATCTGCCAGTAGGTCGTCGCGCCGATCAGGACGGCGAGCAGGATGAGCGCGAAGACGGAGACGTGCCTCAGCTGCTTGTTCACGCGGTTCCCTCACGGTTCGCGCGGTTCGAGATCAGGAGCAGGCCCGCCACGAGCAGGAAGTTCGCGACGACGCTCGACCCTCCGTAGGAGACGAAGGGCAGGGTGATGCCCGTCAGCGGGATGACCCGCGTGATGCCGCCCACGATCACGAACGTCTGGAACGCGAAGCTGAAGCTGAGCCCGGCGGCGAGCAGTTTCGAGAACCCGTCGGTCGCGGCGAGCGCGATCCGGAAGCCGCGGAGCACGAAGGCCATGTAGAGCAGGAGTAGTGCGGCGACGCCGACCAGCCCGAGCTCCTGCGCCAGGGCGGAGTAGATGAAGTCGGTGTTCAGGTCGGGGATCACCTGTTGCCCGCTCTGGCCGATGAAGATCCCGTGGCCGAGCCCGGTGCCGCCGAAGCCGCCGTGGCCGATGGAGTAGAGCGACTGCACCTGCTGGAAGCTCTGGCAGTTCTGCCGCAGCTCCATCTGGTGGTTGAGCGGGCAGAAGATCGGGTGCGACGACCACGGCGACAGCCAGTTCGCCACGCGGTCGCGCACGTGCGGGGTTCCCTGCGAGACCGCGTACGCTCCGACGAGGAAGAGCCCGATCGCGCCGGCGACGAACGAGATCCGCGCCGTCGCGACGTAGAGCATCGCGACGAAGATCCCGTAGTAGAGGAGCGCGCTCCCGAGGTCGTTGGTCACGAAGAGCGCGAGCATCGCGATTCCCCAGATCACGAGCAGCGGCCCCCAGTCCTTCAGCTGTCCCTGGGCGAGCACCTCGCGCCTCTCGCGTAGGTACGCCGCGAGGAAGACGATCAGCGCGATCTTGCCGAGCTCGCTCGGCTGGAACTGGAGCGACCCGAAGTGGATCCAGAGCCGAGACCCGTTGATCGTCTTGCCGAGGCCCGGTGCCCAGGGCAGGAGGAGCAGGAAGATCGCCGTGACGCCGAACACGTACTTGTAGCGCTCGAGCACGCGGTAGTCCCGGTGCAGCCAGAAGAGCGTCGCGCCGAACGCGGCGACGCCGATCACGATCCAGAGCCCCTGGCGGAAGGCATCGCCGGGGCCGAGCCGGTAGATCTCCGTCACGCCGATCGCCGTCAGGAGCGCCGCCATCGGCAGCAGGTACGGATCGGCCAGCGGGACCGTCAGCCGCGCGACGACGTGCGCGACGAGGTAGAGGCCGAAGAAGAAGACGGCGTAGCCGAGCGAACCGCCCGAGATCTGCGACTTGAGCGCGATGTAGACCGTGGCGAAGCCGATCGCCGTCAGCGCGCCGACCGTCAGGAGTGCGGCCAGTTCGCGGTTGCGGAGAGTCAGCGCGACAGCCCCCAGACCAGCAACACGGCGACGATCGCCAGCAGGACGACCGCGATCAGCACGATCCGCACCCGCCGCGCGTCGGCGGCAGGCTGCGCCGGGGGCTCGCTCGCGGCGGGCTCCTCGTCCGGGATCTCGCCGGGCCGGACGACCATCGTGTCGCCGCCGGGGTCGGCCGCCTCCGCGTACTCGCGCGTCTGCTCGTCGGGCTCGTCCTCGGGGTCCGGCAGCGCCGGCATCGCGACCGTGTCCTCGAGACTCGGCGGAGCTTCGGAGGAGATCCGGAAGGCGACCGCCGTGATGTTGTCCTCGCCGCCGCCGCGGTTCGCGGCCGCGACGAGTGCCTTCACGGCCTGGTCGAGATCGTCGCGATGCCGGTGCACCACTTCGAGGATCTCCTCGTCCTCGACCATGTCGCTGAGCCCGTCCGAGCAGATGAGGAAGACGTCGCCATCCTCGGCCTCGATCGTGAAGCCGTCGACGTCGACGTCGGGATCCGTGCCCACGGCCCGCGTGATCACGCTCCGCTGCGGGTGCACTTGCGCCTCTTCCGCCGAGAGCTTGCCGCTCTTCAGCAGTTCGTTCACGAGGGAGTGGTCCTCGGTCAGCTGCTCCATCTGCTCGCCGCGGACCAGGTACGCGCGCGAGTCGCCGACGTGGCCGATCGCGACCGTCATGCCCTCGACGAGGGCGACCGTCATCGTCGTGCCCATGCCCGAGGCCGAGGGATCGGTCGAGGCCCGGTCGAAGATCCGGCGGTTCGCCTCCTGGATGAGCTCGTCGATCCGCTGCGTTCCCTCGGGCGCGTCGGTGTTGCCGCCTTCCAGCGCCGAGGCGGCGAGCTGCGACGCGACCTCGCCCGCCTGCGCGCCGCCCATCCCGTCGGCGACGGCGAAGAGCGGCGGCGCGACGACGTAGTTGTCCTCGTTGCGCCGGCGCCTGCGTCCCGTGTCGCTGGCAACGGCATATGCGGCCACCGGCACGGTCAGACCTCCTCCACCACGAGATCTGTCTCGCCGACGCGAAGGACGTCGCCCGGGTCGAGCCGCTGGGCGCCCGCGACGCGCGAGCCGTTGACGTAGGTGCCGTTCGTGGAGTCCAGATCCTGCACCCAGACGCCGTCGCCGCGAGGCTCGATTCGCGCGTGCCGCGCCGAGGCGAACTCGTCGCCGCTGAGCACGAGGTCGTTCTGGCCGCCGCGCCCGACGGTCACGGGTGCCGAGTCGAGCGGGAACTCGGCCCCGTCCTCGAGGCTCGGGCTGCGCCTGACGACCAGCCGCACCGACCGGGGAGCCGGCTTCCCCCGGCGAAGCCCGGCCGCCGCTGCGGCTGCGGGGGTGAGGATCATGCTGTCCTGGCGCGGTGCCTGTCGCTCGCTGCCCGCCGAGCGGATCACGCGCACGACGAACAGGTAGAGCAGGACGATGAAGGCGATCTTGAGCACGAGCAAGAGCTCCGCGACCCCCGACGAGGCGACCATGGTCACGCTGACCCTATTCCCGCTCGGTCGAGAAGGTGACCGTCGTCTCGCCGATCGTGAACCGCGAGCCGTCGGCGAGCCGCACGCGCTTGACGCGCCGCCCGTCCACCTCCGTCCCGTTCGTCGAGCCGAGGTCGACGAGCCAGAACGTCGAGCCCTCCTGCACGATCTCGGCGTGGCGGCGCGACACGTTCGGATCCTCGATCCGCACGTCGGCATCACGTGAGCGGCCGAGCACCGAGCGCTGCTGGTCGAGCACACGCCGCCCGCCGCCCCAGCTCAGCACTGCCACCTCTCGCTCGACGCCGAGATCGAGGGCCGAGGCGGCCTCGGTCGGCTGCGTGCGCGGCTTGTAGACCATGGTGGCACCGGGAGTCGGCACCTCCGCGGGCGCCTCCTTGCCGGCCTCCCGGCCGTACTGCGCCATCCGGGTGGCGATACCGAACTCGCCGACACCGAGGTCGTCGTCCGTCTCGAACAGGATCCGCGGCGGGGTGAGGAGCGCGTAGTTCTCCCGGGAGGCGTGCTCCGACAGGTACTCCTCCAGCTCCGACACGAGCGAGTTCTCGTAGCCCTCGAACTGCTCGCGGTCGCCGGGGGAGAGATAGATCGTGTACTCGTTCGGCACGTAGACCCGCGTGACCGAGGTCGAGCGGTGCTCGTCCATCTCCTTTGCGAGCTTGCGCGCGAGCTCGACGGGCTGGACGTTGGTACGGAAGGCGCGGCCGAAGACGCCCTCGAAAACCCGCTCCAGTCTCTGCTCGATTCCGCGCAGCACCATTACGACGCGGCTGAGGGTACCCCCACGGCAGGAGCACGAAGCGCTGTGACCGCCGCGATCGCCCAGGCGGCCAGGAGAAGCGGCAGCGCTGCGGCGCTCGGCACGGCGGCGACGGTGAGCACGATCATCCCGGCGCCGAGACTCGCTGCTGCCCAGCGTCCGCGGCTGCGCGCGTGCGGCAGGGCAAGCGCGACGAGCGCGAGCGCGCACGTCTCGAGCAGGAGCGCCGGGTGGGTGCCTGCCGCGCGGGCGAGCGAACCCGCGACGTCGAACGGGTCGCGCGCGCCGGTGACACCGCTCTCCGGTATACCGCCCGCGCGGATCAGCCGCCATTTGTAGTG
>DATEPQ010000030.1:0-5372 GCA_035273125.1 Gaiellaceae bacterium | reverse complement strand
CGCCGGCCTCGCGCTCCTGACCGCCCGCGGCGTCAACTGCCTCGTGCTCGACGAGCCGACGAACCACCTCGACGTGGAGGCGATCGAGGAGCTCGAACGCGGGCTCGCCGGTTACGAGGGCACCGTGATCCTCGTCACCCACGACCGCCGCTTCCTGGAGGCCTTCGCGCCCGGCCGTACCATCGAGCTGTGACCGGCACTGCGTCGATCCTCACGATCGGGAACGAGCTCGTCTCCGGCGATACGCCGAACACGAACGCATCGTGGCTGGCGCGTCGCCTCGCGCCGCTCGGCGTCGAGGTGAGGTTGATGGCTGCGCTGCCCGACGAGATCGAAGCGATCGCGGAGTTCGTGCGGGCGGAGGCTCCACGAGTCGATTGCCTCCTCGTCACGGGCGGCTTGGGCGGCACGCCAGACGACCTGACCCGCGAGGCGATCGCGGCCGCCTTCGGCGTCCCGCAGGAGGAGCTGCCGGAGGTCGCCGCCGACCTGCGCGCGCGCTTCACCCGCAACCCCGAGTACGCGGCGCGCTGGGCGCTGTTGCCCCGAGGCAGCCGGCCCCTCGGGAACCCGCACGGCGGAGCGCCCGGCTTCGCGATCGAGAACGTCTTCGTCCTGCCCGGCCTCCCCTCCGAGATGGAGGCCATGTTCGCCTCGATCGAGGAAGAGTTCCGCCGTGGCAGCCCGATCGAGTCCTGGCGACGCGTCTACCGCACGTACGAGAGCGTGATCTCCCCGGCGCTCGCCGAGGCCGGCGCCCGGTGGCCGAACGTCCTCGTCGGCTCCTACCCGAGCTTCGGCGCGGGCGGCTTCACGGTCGAGGTCGTGCTGAAGTCGAGCGATGTCGCGGCGCTCGCCGAGGCTTCCGCGTGGCTCGAGTCAGCGATCGAAGAGAGCGGCGGACGGTAGGTAGAACGCCGCGATCGCGAAGGTCAGCAGGACCGCGGCGAGCGGGCTGAAGAACGCGACGACGAACACCGCGGCATACATCGGCACGCCGGGATCGAAGGCACGTGAGACGGCACGCAGCGCTGAGTCGGGCACGCCCTCGGCGATCAGTCTCCGGCTCCCCGAGGCATAGCGCCACCAGCTGTTGTAGATCACCGACATGAGCACGAACGTCGCCGCGTAGGTGAGTGCGGCGGGCTTCTCGCCGTTGTCCTGGAGGTGCTGAGCGACGAGCTTCGTCGGGAACGGCAGGAACGCCACGGTCAGCAGCAGCAGGTTGTTGATGAAGAGAAACGTCCGGTCCGTACGTCCCATGAGGGAGACGGCATGGTGGTGATTCATCCAGATGATCCCGATCGTGATGAAGCTCGTGAGGTACGCGAGATACGACGGCCAGAGGTGCAGGAGATGCTGGCCGAGGTCCTGGCCGGACCCGACCGAGAACTCGAGCACGAGCAGCGTTGCGGCGATCGCGAAGACGCCGTCGCTGAAGGTCTCCATGCGGGCGGTGCCGGACTCCATCCGCCCGGATCGTCTCGGACGCGGCGGACGGCTCTACGCCAGTGCCGGCGCGAGCTCGCGGCCGAGGAGGCGGACGGGCTCGAGGTCGGTGTGGAGCAGGTGCTGGAGCATGACGCGGTCGCAGCCCGCGCGCTCGTACGCGCGGAGACGCTCGGTGACTTCCTCGACGGAGCCGACCACGCCGACCGCCTCGACCCGCGGCAGCCATTCCTCGAACGTCGTGTCACGCGGTCGCCGCGAGAAGAGGGTGCGTGCGCGCTCGAGCGCGTCGTCGCGGGTCTCCCCGACGAGAAACCCGGTCATGACGCTGAAGCGCAGGCCCGGCACCTTCGCACGGATCGCCGCCGCGTCGTCGGGTGAGACGAACGGCGTGTTGTACTCGTCGGCGAACCTGAGCGCGGGCTCGACGGTGCCGCGCCCCCCTCCGCCGCCGACGAGGAGCGGTGGCCGCGGCTGCTGGACGGGCTTGGGCTGCGCAGGCGCGTCCTCGAGCGTGTAGTGCCGGCCGCGGAAGGCGACCCGTTCCTCCGTCCAGAGCCGGTGGACGATCTCGACCTGCTCGGCGAGCATCGCGACCCGCGTGCTCATCTCCGGGAAAGGGAAGCCGTATGCGCGGTGCTCGCGCTCCATCCAGCCCGCGCCGAGCCCGAGCTCGATCCGTCCACCCGAGACGTGGTCGGCCGTTGCCGCGGCGTTCGCGAGCAGGCCGGGCGCGCGGAACGTGGCGGGGGAGACGAGCGTGCCGAAGCGGAGGCTCGAGGTGCGGGCCGCGAGCGCGGCGATCGTCGTCCAGGCGTCGTGCGCGATGTTGCCCGCCTCGTCGCCTTGGGAGATGTAGTGGTCCGAGCGGAACAGCGTCTCGACGCCATGCTCCTCGCAGGCGTCCGCGAGCGCGCACCAGTCCTTCCACGTCACGCCTTCCTGCCCCTCGATCATGAGCGCGAGCCGCACGGGGCGAGCGTAAGCGTTTTCGTCTGGGGCGGGTCGGGGACCACAGCCACCATGACGAATCTGCGCCTGACGAAGCAGCTCGCCGACCTCGTGGAGCCGCTCGACGACATCGCCCAACCGGTGCAGGAGGCGGTGAGCTCCGTGCCTCAGCCGGTCCGGGACGTCCTCGACGGGGTCTGGTTCGGGAACCCGCTGCATCCGGCGCTGACCGATGTCCCGCTCGGCGCGTGGACCGCGGCGTTCGCCCTCGATCTCGTCGGCTCGGAGTCGGCGGACGGAGCCCTCGCGGTCGGGATTCTCGGCGCGGTGCCGGCGGCGCTCACCGGCCTCAACGACTGGAGCCACCTCAAGGACGATGCTCGCCGGATCGGGACCGTGCATGCGCTCGTCAACTCGGCGGGGCTCGCGCTCAACGTCCTCTCGCTCGCGGCACGTCGCGGCGGCCACCGCGGCCTGGGCCGTGTCCTCTCGACCGCCGCCTACGGAGGCGCGCTGTTCTCGGCTCACCTCGGCGGCCATCTCTCGTTCGGGCTCGGCGTCCGAGTCAACCGCACGGCCTTCGAGAGCCCGCGCGACCGCTATGCGCCGGTGTGCGATGAGGCGGAGCTCAACGGCGGCAAGCTCGTCGGCGTCGAGCTCGAGGGCGAGGCGGTGGTCGTCTCGCGGTCGGAGGAGAGCGGGGAGGTGTGCGCGATCGCCGCGACGTGCTCCCATCTCGGCGGTCCGCTGGACGAGGGGAAACGGGACGGCGACACGGTCACGTGTCCCTGGCACGGCTCCCGCTTCGACCTGTGCACGGGCGAGGTGCAGGGCGGCCCGGCGGTCTACCCGCAACCCCGCTACGAGACTCGCATCCGCTCCGGCAAGGTCGAGATCCGCATCGCAAAGGCCGACGACAAGGACTGACGGCCCACTGGCCGCGCGGTCCATGTCCAGGTGTCAGACACCGGCCCTGGCCAGTGGGGACAGGCGTTCGCCCGCCCGAGCGTCCACCGTTCTACGCAGCGCCTCGATCGATCCGCCCGCTTCCGCAATCGCCAGGGAGGCGTCGACGAACTGGAAGTCGGCCGAGACTCCGAGCGCTGTGGCGTAGCTGCTCCACCGCCAGTCTTCCGGCCGAGGGGAAAGGCCAGCGACGACGGGATTGAGAACAACATAGGCGTAGGTGGCGACGAGGTCACGGCCGTCGAGGATCCGCCGGCTCCCGTATCGTCGGCGGACGAATTGTCCGACGCGCTCGTGGCGGGCGTTGAAATCCCTGCTGTAGCCCATGTTGAGCTGCTTCATCCCCAGCGGGAGAGAGGTGTCCGGCACGGACACGATGAGATGGACGTGCGTGCTCAGCTGGCAGAACGCGAGGCATACCCAGTCGAAGCGGTCCAGGGCCTTGGCCAGCATCCGCATCCACCGGACACGGTCGTCGTCGTCGAGGTAGTAGAGCTCGTTTCCCGTCGCGTTCACCCACACATGGCGTAGGCCTGGAGCGGTGTCGCGGGGCGGCGGGGGCATCGCGTCGAGCATTGCTACGTCCCGGCCGTCCCGCAAGACGCTCGCGCGGCCACTGCCCACTCGGGACATGTCGAGGTGTCTGACACCTGGACATGGCTGGAATTGACCGCGAGGGCACCGGCGAAGGCCGCCGCTACGATCGAGCGGTGGCCGCGACGACCCCGGAGACCTACCTCGCCGACCTGAATCCGGCCCAGCGCGAGGCCGTCCTGCACACCGAAGGCCCCGTCCTCGTCGTCGCCGGTGCCGGCTCGGGCAAGACCCGGGTGCTCACCCGCCGCATCGCGCATCTGCTCGGCGCGGTCGGCGTCAAGCCGCCCGAGATCCTCGCGATCACGTTCACGAACAAGGCGGCGGGGGAGATGCGCGAGCGCGTCCAGGACCTCGTCGGCCCGCCGGCGCGCGCGGCCTGGGTGATGACATTCCACGCCGCCTGCGGCCGCATTCTGAGGCGAGAAGCCCAACGGCTCGGCTACCGCTCGAACTTCACGATCTACGACCAGGCCGACCAGCTCAGACTCGTCAAGCGCTGCCTCGAGGAGCTCGAGCGCGACCCGAAGCGCTTCACGCCGCGCGGCATCCACTCCCAGATCTCGAACGCGAAGAACACGCTCGTCGGCCCGGACGAGTACACCGAGCGGGTCTCGAGCTTCTACGACCAGACCGTCGCGGAGGTCTACGACCTCTACCAGAAGCGCCTCTTCGCCTCGAACGCCGTCGACTTCGACGACATGCTCTTCCTCACCGTCGACGTACTCGAGCGCTTCCCCGAGGCCCGCGAGAAGTGGCAGGACGCCTTCCACTACATCCTCGTCGACGAGTACCAGGACACGAACCACGCCCAGTACCGCCTCCTACAGCTGCTCGCCGAGAAGCGCCGCAACGTCTTCGCGGTCGGCGACCCGGACCAGTCGATCTACGGCTTCCGCGGCGCAGACATCCGCAACGTCCTCGAGTTCGAGCACGACTTCCCCGGCTCGTACACGATCGCGCTCGAGCAGAACTACCGCTCGACGCAGCACATCCTCGACGCCGCGAACGGCGTCATCCGTCACAACCGCGAGCGCAAGGAGAAGAACCTCTGGTCGGAGCTCGGGGACGGCGCCCCCGTCCGCGTCGTGGAGGTGGAGGACGAGCAC
The DNA here is from genome assembly GCA_035273125.1 of Gaiellaceae bacterium. Classification (GTDB taxonomy): domain Bacteria; phylum Actinomycetota; class Thermoleophilia; order Gaiellales; family Gaiellaceae; genus Palsa-739. The sequence continues at coordinate 303 of DATEPQ010000030.1, read as the reverse complement.
GCCGAGGCCCGCTACGTCGCCGCCGAGATCGCGCTGCTCGTCGAGGAGGGCTTCAACGGGAGCGACGTCGCCGTCTTCTACCGCACCAATGCGCAGAGCCGCGTGCTCGAGGACGTGCTCGTCCGGCAGGGGATCGCGTACCAGGTGATCGGCGGCCCGCGTTTCTACGAGCGCGCCGAGATCAAGGACCTCGTCGCCTACCTCCAGGTGCTCGACAACCCGTACGACGCCGTGTCCCTCCTTCGCATCGCGAACCGGCCGCGTCGCGGCATCGGCGACACGACCCTCGCGCGCCTCCAGACC
>DATEPQ010000029.1:0-4348 GCA_035273125.1 Gaiellaceae bacterium | reverse complement strand
TGCGCTCGATCAGGCCACGCGCCTCGAGCTCGTCGAGCAGACCGACCATCGTCCCGCGGTCGTAGCCGAGCGCGTCGGCGATCTCGGCCTGGGTCTCGGGCGCGCTCCCATCCAGCAGGGCGAGGATCGCGTGGTGATACGGGTTGAGGCCGAGGCGCTCGTACTCGTCGATCGCGCGGCTCTTGGCGGCGAAGCCGAGCCGTTTGAGCAGGAAGAGGCTCGACTCCGGGAGCTCGGGGGGCAGGGTGTGGATCTTCGTAACGGTCTTCATCTCGATTCCCATCTCGCGGAATAGTGTACCGCGGCCAAGCGTTCTCCTCCGATATAGTTGGTAGTACCAACGATTGGAGGAACCACTTGCTTCCCACGATTCACCCTATTTCTTCCCGGCGGCGCTGGAGCGCACTCGCGCTCATCGTCACCGCGCAGTTCATGGTCATTCTCGACGTTGCGATCGTCAACGTCGCGCTCCCCTCGATCGAGTCGGACCTCGGCTTCTCGGACACGGGGTTGCAATGGGTGATCACCGCCTACGCCATCTTCTTCGGCGGGACGCTGCTGCTCGGCGGCCGGCTCGCCGACCTGCTCGGCCGGCGCCGGATGTTCGTCGCGGGTCTCGCGCTCTTCGCTGCGAGCTCCCTGCTCTGCGGCTTCGCCTGGTCGTCGGGGTCGCTCGTCGGCTTCCGCGCCCTGCAGGGGCTGGGAGGCGCGCTGCTCGCTCCGGCTGCGCTCTCGCTCCTGATGACCACATTCGCAGAGGGCCGCGAGCGGAACAAGGCACTCGGGATCTACGGCGCCGCCTCGGGCAGCGGTGCGGCCGCGGGCGTCCTGCTCGGCGGTCTCGTCACGTCGTACCTCGGCTGGTCGTGGATCTTCTTCGTCAACGTCCCGGTCGGGGTCGTCGCGATCGCGGTCACGCCGTTCGTGCTGCGTGACAGCCGAGCGGACCTGCCGCATCGTCACTTCGACCTGGCCGGCGCCGCGTCGGTCACCGGCGGGCTGATGCTGCTCGTCTACGGACTGACGCGCGCCGCGACGGACGGCTGGAGCTCGCCGGTCACGCTCGGGCTCCTCGCCGGCTCCGCCGCGCTCGTCGCCGCGTTCCTCGCGATCGAGTCGCGGTCGCGCTCGCCGCTCCTGCCGCTGCGGATCTTCCGGCTGCGTGCACTCTCGGCGGCGAACGTGACGATGGCGATCATCGGCGCGGTCACGTTCTCGGAGTTCTTCGTTCTCACGCTCTACGTGCAGGACGTCCTCCACTACTCCGCCGTCGAGAGCGGAGTCGCCTTCAGCGCCTTCGCGCTGGCGGTCGTCGTCACCTCGAACCTTGCGCAGGCCGTCGTCGGGCGCTTCGGCGTCCGGGCGACGCTGACCACGGGACTCGTGCTCGCGACCGTCTCGGTCGCCCTCTTGACCCGGCTGCCCGTGGACGGCCACTACCTCCCGGATCTCTTCCCCGCCTTCGTGCTGGGCGGAGCCGGGATGGGCTTCTCCTTCGTGCCGGTCACGATCGCGAGCCTGCAGGGAGTGGAGCGGGCCGACGCCGGGATCGCCTCCGGGCTCGTCAACACGAGCCGGCAGATCGGCGGCGCGATCGGCCTCGCGGCGGTCAGCACCATCGCAGCGAGCGCCGCAGCCGGCTATGCGCACACGCACGCCGTCTCGGCTGCGAGCGCGTCGGCGACGGTCAGCGGCTTCCAGACGTCCTTCGTCGTGCTCGGCGGGCTGCTCGTCGCCGCCTTCGCCGTCGCCGCAGTCTTCCTCCGGCCCGGGCTTCAGACCTCCGACGAGGTCGAGACCGTGCAGTTGCAGGAGGCAGCGTGAGCGCGCGGGACGAACGGGCAGCGCGGCGGCAGCACGTCGACGAACTGCTCCGCGAGCTCGACGCCCAGCGTCGGCAGAAACTTCTGCTCGAGGCCGCGGGCGCCTACGCGCACGGCCTCGAGCAGGAGGCCAACCGGACGCGGCAGCGGCTCGCCGAGCTAGTCGGCTAGTCCCTCGGCGCGCAGCTCCTCGAGCGCCTGCTGGGACTTGCCGAGCTCGAGGCCCATCCCCGCGAGGACCCGGTCCGCCTTCGTGAACTGGATCTCGTCGTACTGCACGACCTGGAGGCGGTTGCCGCTCGGGTCGCGGATGTCGAAGAACCGGCCCGGCAGGACCTCGACGCCCGCTTCCTCGAATCTGCGGCGCGCCGCCTCCTTGTCGTCGACGACGAGCCCGAAATGCGGCTCCTCCGTGCGCGGCCCGCGCTCGAACAGGGCGAGGAACTGGTCGCCCATCCGGAGGAACGCAGCGCCGGGGATGCGGCTCACGTCGGTCGGCTGGAAGAGGTCGGTGTAGAACGCGACCGCCTCCTCGATGTCGTCGACCTGCAGCGCGACGTGATTGATGCCGACGAGACGAGGCGTCATGGGCGACAAACGATAGAGCTCCCGAGCGCCTGCCCGGTCGGCCGGCGACGCAGACCGAGTGCGCGCGGCTACGCTCGCCCGCATGGCCGGCCGGTCCAGCCCTGCCCTTTCGGCGTCGCAGCTCGAGAAGCTCGCCAGGCTGGGCGAGCAGCGCACCGCGCACGTCGGGGACGTCTTGTTCCGGGTCGGCGACGCGACGTACCCGTTCATCGCCATCCAGGAGGGCGAGGTGACGATTCTCGACGCGGCCGACAACGAGCTCGTACGTCACGGCCCGTCGGGTTTCCTCGGCGAACTGAACCTCCTCTCGGGCCAGACCGTTTTTCTCACCGCGGTCGTGACCGAGCCGCTGCGCTACATCGCGGTCGACCGTGACGCGCTGCGGGACCTGCTGTTCGAGGATGGTCCCCTCAGCGACCTGCTGCTGACCACCTTCATGTCGCGTCGCGCGGCCCTGCAGCGGGTCGAAGGCGTCGGCATCGAGATCGTCGGACCGCGTTCGTCGGAGGCGACGCTCCGCCTGGTCGACTTCGCGCGCGCGAACCGCCTGCCGTTCACCTGGCGCACCGAGACTCCCGCCGGCGGTGAGGAGCCGCCGGTCGTGCGCCTCCCGGGCGGTCTGGAGCTGAAACAGCCTTCGAGCGGCGACGTCCTGCGCTCGCTGGGAATCGGGCGCGAGCTCGAGCGGCGGGAGGAGGTCGACCTGCTCGTCGTGGGCGCCGGCCCCGCCGGCCTCGCTGCGTCCGTCTACGGAGCCTCCGAAGGGCTCGACACCCTCGTCGTCGAGAGCACGGCGCTCGGCGGCCAGGCGGGGTCGTCGAGTCGGATCGAGAACTACCTGGGCTTCCCCGCGGGGATCAGCGGCGCAGAGCTCACGAGCCGGGCCGTCTCCCAGGCGCGCAAGTTCGGCGCGCGCCCCGCCACGCCGTACCGCGCGGTAGGGATCGAGCCGGGCGACGGACGCCACGTCGTCCGACTCGAGGAGGGACAGGAGATCGCAGCGAGGGCAGTCGTCCTCGCCACAGGCGCCGAGTACCGTCGGCTCCCGCTCGCCGGCCTCTCCGACTACGAGGGCACGAGCGTCTTCTACGCAGCCGGGCCACCCGAGGCCCAACTCTGCGGGGCCGCCCGGGTGGCCGTGGTCGGTGGCGGCAACTCGGCCGGCCAGGCGGCCGTCTGGCTCGCCCGCGGCGGCGCGCTCGTCACGCTCCTGCACCGCCGGGCGGATCTCCGCGAGACGATGTCGGACTACCTGATCAACGAGCTCGAGCGCAGCGGTGTCGCCGTCCGCGATCGCAGCGAGATCGCCGAGCTCCGGGGCAGTGACGGCCGGCTCGAGGCGGTCACGCTCACCGACGGGACGCGGCTGCCGTTCGCGTTCCTCTTTCTGTTCCTCGGTGCGCGGCCGTGCACCGAGTGGCTCGGCGACGCCGTCGCGCGACACGCGGACGGCTTCCTCCTCACGGGCGACGCCGCCGGCGCCGCCAACCTGCTCGAGACGAGCACCCCGGGGATCTTCGCCGCGGGCGACGTGCGTTCGGGCTCGACGAAGCGCTGCGCCGCCGCCGTCGGCGAAGGCTCGATGGCGGTGCAGTTCGTGCACAAGCACCTCTCCGCGCACGCGGCGGGAGTGCGATGAGCGCCGCCTGCGCCCACCTCGACGACGTCGCGGTGCACGAGCTCCCGGCCGAGGTGGAGGGATGCGAGGACTGTCTGCGCAGCGGCGGAAAGTGGCTTCACCTGCGCATCTGCCTCACGTGCGGGCACGTCGGCTGCTGCGACAGCTCGCCGAACCGGCACGCCACCGCCCATCATCACGAGACGTCGCATCCGATCATCCGCTCGCTCGAGCCGGGCGAGGAGTGGAGCTGGTGCTACGAGGACGAGGTCGCGATGGTGCTCGACGGGGTGAGCGGTGAGACACGAATCCCGCCGTC
>DATEPQ010000028.1:0-14685 GCA_035273125.1 Gaiellaceae bacterium | reverse complement strand
GTTGAGGTAGGGATGAGCCTGGTCGATGCCGTCGTCGACGAGGCCGATCTTGATCCCCTGCCCCGCGGTCGCAAGGCTTTGGCCCCAGAGCGCCGTGGCGCCGATCAGAGCGGGGCCCGGGTCGGCGGACGCCGCGGACGCCGCGCGCGGAGCGGCGCCGCTCGAGTGGTAGGTGACGGACGGCCAGACGGTCGCCCCCGGGAGCGAACGCAGCCGCGTGAGCTCGGAGGCGGGGAGGACGACCGAGACACCGTCGAGCGCGACGCCGTAGTGCCAGCCGATGCGGGCCCGGGGAATCGCAGCGCCGAGCCGCGCTGCGAACGTGCGTTGTGTCGCGGCGAGCGTCCGGAGGTAGGAAACCGCGGCGGGCGTGCGCACCGCGAGAGAGTGGCGCCTACGGGCCGCAGCGGCGAGCGTCCGGTTCCGCGCGATCTCCAGGGCGAGGGACGGTCGGGGCAGGGTGACGACGACCTCGACGAGCTTCCCTGCCGGCGGGGGCGGCGCGGCCGCCGAGCCCCCGGCCAGCAACGCCGGGACGCCGACGAGGGCGAGCGCGAACGGGAGTAGCGAGCGGCGCAAGGGAGCCGCATGGTACGCGCGTTCCGGGCGAATCGGGCGCCCGGCTCCCGGCTACACTGTCGCTCCGCGCGGATGTGGCGGAATTGGTAGACGCGCACGGTTCAGGTCCGTGTGGGCTTCGGCTCGTGGAGGTTCAAGTCCTCTCATCCGCATAGCTAGATCATGGGGTCCCGGTGACACTTCAGTGACACAACGGACGGGGCGAGCGGATGCCGGTGGGCCGGCAGCAACGAGCACTACCGCGTGCTCGCGGTCGTGCCGCTCGACGAGGAGGACGAGTCGCCGTTCGTGGGGGTGCTCCAGGTCGGGGCCGCGTAAAGCCGGTTCCTGCGAAGCCTGATCTCGCGTGCACTCGTAACCGCTTAGAAGACCCAGCGCTTATTTTGGGTGGACTCCTTGCCACGCCGATTACGGTTGCTTCATCGGCAAATGCCGAATCTAAAGGGGAGGAAAGTATGCGGCGAGCACTTGTGACCACCATCTGCGTGATGGCATTTGCGGGCGCCTCAGCGTCCGGCGCGCTTGCTGGTGAGGTAACCGGTCCTCCGGGCAGTGCGGCAAACCCGCCCACAAACGCAACCGGGGCACCCGAGCACTCCAACTCGCTCTGCTCCTTCAATGGGCTGAATGACTTCAACCAGGGCCCAACGGTCGAGCGGACTCAGACCCCGCATAACCAGGGGTCTCCCGGAGAAGCCGGGGCTGGTCCGGCAGGCTCGGGCACGCCCGGCCACCCGACGTGCGGCGGCGGAAGCAACTTCTCTAGGGGCATTCCACGCTAAGAAGGGCCCGAAGGTCGGCCCCGAAGCGGACGCTTGCTCGGGGCCGACCCTTCCGCGTCTCGGCTATCTACAGGTCAAGGCTGCGTAGTCCCCAGGGCGACTAAGCGCAATCGGTCTGGCAGAGTCTTCCAGATGGCGTCATGCGGATCGAGCTGAGCGACGGCGAGAGGTTCGAGCTCTCGGACCACGAAGCCTGGACGCTTTATGAAACGCTCTTGGAGCGCGCCAGACAACGCGGCGCGGCCTCGGCTGCTCGCAAGCTGCGACCTGCTGTCGTCTGGTCTAGTGAGGTCGGAGCCACGGTCGCCCTCGACCAGTTCGAGACCGCAGCCGTGCTAGCAGTCCGGGAGGACTAGCGACCGGGCCGCAAGGAAGTGGCAGCGGGCTGCGCCCGATGTCGAACGAAACGCCCTGACCGGAGGCACCAGTGAAAGAGGATTTCGCTGTCGATGACGCAACCCGCGCCGCTGTCTCGTCTTCTACCTTGTAGCCCGTCTTGCGCCTAGTCCGTTGGGCGCTTGACCTTCGCAGCGCCCGGCCGGTCACCAGCGCCTGCCTCGACCATGCTGCCACGCCAAGATTCGGTGGTAGCACCAGAAACCGAGCGTCCCCGCGGCGAGCGCGGCCCCTACGCCGAAGAGGATGTAGTTGAACACCGTTCCATCCTTGCCCGGGGTGCATACCGCTAACCAGCCTGTCCCGCTAGGCGTGGACGCAAACGGATTCCGTCAAACTGACCGACTATCTCAGATACAGCGAGCCGCTCTACTCGGGCGGACGCCCAGGGGGGCTCGGCTGGGTGCTGAGTGACACTTCAGTGACACAACGCAGCCTTGACGTTCTTCTGAGCCGTGCGGCGCATGGGGCGGATTCCGAGTGACCATGCCGCTTCCCGCCAGGTCGCGACATACCGGCGCCACCCCTCTACGAACCTCGTGGAGGTTCAAGTCCTCTCATCCGCATAGCCCGACCCACGAGTCTGGGGATGGGTTCGTTCTAGGCGCCGACAGCCGCGAGAAGCGGCTTTTTGGTCGCAACCGGAGCCGGGCTCCACCACAAGGCGGGCAGCGGGAGATCGGCCGGATAGCCGTGCGCGCTGAGCCGGGCGCGCTCGTCCGCGAGAGCGTGCTGGACGTCCGCGTTCATGTCGGCCAGGGCCTCGACCAGCGCGGCCCCGATGGGCCAGCCCCGGACGCGCTCCTTGTCCTCGCCGATCCAGAAGACATGCGGTCTTGCCGCCGCAGTAACCATGCGTCCTTCGTAGGTCGACGCCGCGCGGCGACACACATCCGTACGTCTAGCTTGCAGGCGCCGGAGGTCCATACCTCCCCGTACCTGCGCGAACCTGCTGCGAGCCGGTTAGTAGCCGGGGCCGGGCGGGCCGGCCTCTTCCTCCTCGATCACGCGGCGACGCCCGCGCCCGTAGCCCCAGCGAGAGGGATAGGCGCCATACCCCGGCCCATAGCCGGGTCCGTGGTCGACGTACGTCGTCCGGCGGCCCCAGTGAGGCCCCCACGACGACCAGAACAGGAGGTCGGCGAAGAAGGCGATGAGCCCCACGACGACCATGATCCAGCCGACGGTGTTGACGTTGACCGACCCGGGATTGGTCGGGTGTACCGCGAGCGCGAGGATGAAGCCCACGGTCGTGGCGATGAGTCCGATGAGGAATCCCATGGCCGCTTTGTGCCCTGGGTAGCGAAATCGAACCCGGGTCGTCAGGGGGCCAAGGGAGAATCCTGACCCGCTCGCGCGCTTGCGGCGACGCGCGTCCGAGGAGACTCCGACCCCCTGACGGAATGAGAATCGGCCTCCGGAAGCGATCCTTGAGCGGCGCGGCTCAGATCCGGGCCTTGCCGCGCCCGTCGAGCCTGGCCTCGAAGGCGCGGCGCAGCAACTCGCCGGTCATGTCGCCCGTGCGGCGCGGAATCGGCTTCGACTCCTGGCGGGCGACGCTGACGATCTCGCCGCTCCGTTCGCCGTAGCTCCGGGCGTAGGCCTCCGCCTCGCGGATCGGGGAAGCCTCGTCCCGCCGCCCACGACCGAAGAGCGAACGGAGCCACCGAAACACGCGACTAGCGTCGCAGAAAGACGGGACGGTGCCTAGAGCGCGTTCAACGAGCCGCGAGCACTACGTCGGCTTCCGGGTAGAGGACGCTCCAGACGCGGAGGTAGAGCTCGAGCTCGAGATGCTGGGAATCCTGGGCGGGGTCGTCCACGTCGACGCGATCCGGAGCGCCCACGACGGCACTCCGGCCGACGCTCGTGAGGAACGCGGCGAGCCGTTCGGTGTACGAGGGATCCCGCAGGAAGAGCTGCATGGGCCGCTCCGCGATCTTGCTCGGCGGGGAGCCGTCCGGCCACCCCCCGGCGGGGGATTTCTCGTCGGTCAGGCGACTGCGAGGGCCGCGAGCACGTCGTCGGCGTGCGCGTCCGGCTTCACGTCGTGCATGACCTTCGCGACCGTGCCGTCCGCGGCGATGAGGAACGTGGTCCGGCTCACGCCCCAGTACGTCTTGCCCATGTAGCGCTTCTCGCCCCATGTCCCGTAGCGCTCGGCCACCTCGTGCTCCGGGTCGGCGAGGAGCGTGAAGGGCAGGTCGTACTTCTCCTTGAACTTCACGTGCTTCTTCTCGTCGTCGGGCGAGATCCCGAGCACCACGGCGCCCGCGCGCTCGAAGTCGGCATACGCGTCGCGGATCCCGCAGGCCTGCACCGTGCAGCCGGGCGTGTCGTCCTTGGGATAGAAGTAGAGGACGACCGGCTTGCCGCGGAAGTCGGAGAGGCTGACTCGCTCGCCGGCATCGGTTGTGGCGGTGAAGTCCGGTGCCGGCTCCCCTTCGCTGACCACCTACCCAGCGTAGTGGGAGGGCGCCGGGCTGGGCGGAACAAAAAGCAACCGGCCGCCTCGGAGAGGCGGCCGGCGTCGTCGGGAGACGACCGTGTGCGGGACCCCAGTGGAGGCGTCCCCCGAGCTTCGGGTCTTTCCAGCTTTCAAGTTGTAAACGCCGTGGGGCGTCCGCGGGTTACGGCTTCAGGAGAGATTCAGCAGATGGAGGTCCGGCAGCTCGCGGTAGCGCTCCTCGAGGTCGAAGCCGTAGCCGACGTAGAGCTCGTCGGGGACGACGAACCCGACGTAGCGCACGGGTAAGTCGTCGACGAGCCGGCGGTAGGGCCGGTCGAGCAGCGTCACCGCCGCGATGGAGGCCGGGCCGCGGAGCTCGAACGTACGGACGAGGTAGTTGAGCGTCAGGCCCGTGTCCACGACGTCCTCGACGATCAGGATGTCGCGGTCGCGGACGTCGAGATCGAGATCCTTGAGCACGCGGATCTGCTGGTGCCCGCCCATGACGGCGCTGCCGTAGCCGGCGAGCTCGACGAAGTCGATCGCGTGGAGGATCGGGATCGCACGAGAAAGATCGGCGGCGAAGACGAGGCTCGCCTTCAGCGAGCCGACGAGAACGGGCTCGCGGTTTGCGTAGTCCCGAGCGATCTCGGCTCCCAGCTCGCGAACGCGCGCTGCGATCTCCGTCGCGGAAAGATGGATCTCTCCGATCCGGTCGTCGCCCGGCAAGTGGCCGGACTCAGCTGGCGAGGTCGAGATGGAAATGCTGGGCGAGGCGCTCCAGGTCGCGCCGGTAGAAGAGCTTGATCTTGACGTCCGGGTACCGCTCGCGAAGCTTCCGCAGCTTCCGGTTCTTCCGGGTCACGAGCGACTGCTTCATGGCGGTGATCTCGACGTAGAGGTTCTGGTCGGGGAGGAAGAAGTCGGGCGTGAAGGCCTCGGTCACGCGCCCGTTCTCGTCCTGCTCGAGCACGAACGTCCGGGGCTCGTATTCCCACGCGACGTCGTAGTAGTCGAGCACCTTCGCGCATTCGAGCTCCGCGGGACTCGCAAAACGCGGCGGGTCATTGCCGCGGTACGCCCGAAAGACCGGGAGCTCAAGCTCCATCGCAGATCACGGTAGCGGCGGGGTCGGACGCCGAGACGATCGCGCAGGTGAACCGCGTCTCCGCGTCTGGCAAGCGTGATAGACAACCGCCTGCCGTGGCACGCCTGAGCCTGGTCCCGCAGAAGCGCGAGTTCTTCGACCTCTACAACCGCGCGGCAGCGAACATCGTCACGATCGCCGAACGGCTCATCGAGCTGCTCGACAGCTTCCCCGAGCGGTCCGATGAGCTCGCGCAGGAGGTGAAGGAGCTCGAGCACGACGGCGATCGCATCCGGCACGAGATCGTCGACCTGATCAACCGGACGTTCGTCACCCCGTTCGATCGCGACGACATGTATCGCCTCTCCGGCGTGCTCGACGACATCTGCGACCACGTCGACGAGGCGGCGGGCAAGATCGTCCGCTTCCGCGTGGTCGAGATCCGCGAGCAGGCGCGCGGGCAAGCGGAGGTGATCCGCCGGGCAGGAGGCAAGCTCGCCGAGGCGATCGGTGGGCTCGAGGGATTCAGGGAGTCGCGGAGCGAGCTGATCGAACTGCGCGAGCTGGAGGACGAGGGCGACGAGCTCGTCCACGACGCTGTTTCGTCGCTGTTCACAGGCGACGCCGATCCGCTCACCGTGATCCGCTGGAAGGACATCCACGAGGGGCTGGAGGAGGCCGTCGACGCGTGCGAGAAGGCGGCGGACGTCCTCGAAGCGATCCTCGTCAAGAACCGCTGACGCTTGGGTACCGCCCTTCTCGTCGCCGTGATCGTCGTCGGCCTGGCGTTCGACTTCACGAACGGTTTCCAGGACACGGCCAACTACGTCGGAACCTGGGTCGGCACGCGGGCCCTCTCGCCGCGTCCGGCGGTCCTGGTCTCGGCAGCCGCGAACCTCGCCGGCGCGTTCGTCACCACGACGGTCGCGAAGACCATCGGCTCAGGTTTGATCGATCCGCACCTGGCGACGGGTCAGACGGTGCTCGCTGCTCTCCTCGGGGCAATCGCGTGGAACCTGACCTGCTGGCGCCTCGGTCTGCCCTCGAGCTCCACGCACGCGCTCGTCGGCGGGCTCGTGGGCGCAGCGCTCGTGCAGTCGGGAACGGCAGGCGTGAGCTGGCACGGCCTCTGGCACAAGGTCATCATCCCGGCGGCCGTCTCGCCCGTCGTCGGCTTCGTGGCCGCGTTCCTGCTCCTGCTCGTCATCTACCGGCTCTTCTTCGGGATCGCGCCCGGGCCCGGAAACCGCGGCTTCAGGCTCGGCCAGCTCGCGTCGGGCACGTGGGTCGCGTTCGCGCACGGCGCCAATGACGCGCAGAAGACCATGGGAGTCATCGCCTTGGCTCTCTTCACCCACGGGTCGATTTCCAGCTTCTACATCCCCGTCTGGGTCAAGATCGCCGCCGGTCTCACGATCGCCGCGGGCACCTACGCGGGCGGGTGGCGCGTGATCCGGACGGTCGGCCAGCGGATCTACAAGCTGCAGCCGGAACACGGGTTTGCGGCGCAGATGGCTGCAGGCTCGACCCTCTACGCCGGCACCCACTTCGGCTTCCCCATCTCGACCACTCACGTCGTCACCGGCTCGGTCATGGGGGCCGGATCGACACGACGTCTGTCGGCGGTCCGCTGGGGCGTCGCCGGCAACATCGTCACCGCCTGGCTGCTGACGCTGCCCGCCGCCGGCCTCGTCGCAGCCGCGCTCTACTACCCGGTGACCTGGATCTTCTAGCTTTCCCGGAACCATGTTCCGGATCGTCCAACTCTCGGACCTGCATTGTGGGCAGCAGTTCTTCCTCCCGCAGCACCTCGAGCGCGCCATTGCCGAGGTGAACGAGATGGAGCCGGACGTCGTCGTGATCTCCGGGGACCTCACCTCGAACGGCTTCAAGGACGAATACGCGCTCGCGCGGGACTACCTGAACCGAGTCGAGTGCGAGTCGATGGTCGTGATCCCCGGCAACCACGACTCGCGCAACGTCGGCTACGTCCATTTCGAGGAGCTGTTCGGCGACCGCAACTCGGTGCTCAACGTCGGGCCGGCGACGATCGTCGCAGTCGACTCGAGCGAGCCCGACCTCGACAACGGCCAGGTCGGTCGCGGCCGCTACCGCCTGATCGAGGAGGCATTCGCGGGCGCGGCGGACCTCCGCATCTTCGTGCTCCACCACCACCTGCTGCCGGTGCCGGGAACCGGGCGCGAGCGCAACATCGTCCACGACGCCGGGGACACGCTCGAATGCCTGCAGCGCGCCGAGGTCGACCTCGTCCTCGCCGGCCACAAGCACGTCCCGTACGCCTGGCGGCTCGAAGATCTCTTCGTCGTCAACGCCGGCACGGTCTCGTCGTCGCGGCTGCGCGGCAAGGGACGCCCCTGTTACAACGTCGTCGAGGTCGAGGGCACGCACGTCGACGTCTGGCGCCGCTACCCGTTCCACGAGCAGGAGCGGATCATCCAGTTCTCGACCGACACGAAGACGTACGAGAAGTACACGGCCCGGATCGAGGACGAGGTTCGCTCGACGTGACCGAGCGCGCCCTCGTCCTGATCGACGGCGAGCACCACGCGCCGGTCGTGCGTGACGCGCTCGGTGCGCTGCCCTACGACGTCGTCGGTGCGCTCCTCCTCGGCGGGAACGAGAAGCTGCGCGGGGACGACGACTACGGCCTGCCGCTCGTCGAGGCGCTCGACTCGGTCAGCGCCGACGTCGTCGTCGACCTGTCCGACGAGCCGGTGCTCGGGCCGCGCGAGCGGATGCTCTGGGCGTCGCGCGCACTCGCGCTCGGACTGCCGTACGTCGGCGCCGACTTCCGGTTCGATCCGCCGCGGCTGGAGCCCGTCGGGACTCCGTCGCTCGCGGTGATCGGCCTCGGCAAGCGCATCGGGAAGACGGCGGTTGCCGGGCACGTGGCACGCGTTCTCGCCCGCGACCGCCGCGTCGTCGTCGTGGCGATGGGCCGCGGCGGGCCGGCGGAGCCCGAGTTGGTCGAGGCACCGCCGACGGTCGACGACCTGCTCGCCCTCTCCCGTTCCGGCCGGCACGCCGCTTCCGACCATCTTGAGGCGGCCGCGCTCGCGGGCGTTCCCGCCGTGGGCTGCCGCCGGGCCGGGGGAGGGCTCGCGGGAGCTCCGTTCCACTCGAACGTCCTCGACGGTGCCCGGCTGGCCGCGCAGCTCGGACCCGATCTGCTCGTGTTCGACGGCAGCGGCGCCGCCGTGCCGCCGGTCGAGGTGGATGCGCGGATCCTCGTCGCGAACGGCGGCCACGACCCGCGCGCGGGCCTCAACGCCTATCGCGTGCTCGTCTCCGACCTCGTCGTCGACACGGGCGGCGCCGACCGGGAGGCGATCCGCTCGATTTCGGACGTCCCGGTCCTCGCGGCCGAGCTGCGCCTGCGTCCGGCCGAGCCGCTCCGAGGACGCCGCACCGCCGTGTTCACGACCGGCCCTGCGCCCACGGACGAGCTCGACGCCGAGATCGTCCACGTGTCCCGCAACCTCGCGCGGCGGGACGCGCTGCGCGAGGAGCTCGAGCGCGTGGATGCCGAGGTCTATCTCGTCGAGCTCAAGGCGGCCGCGGTCGACGTCGTGGCGGAGGCGGCTCTCGCGCGCGGAGCCGAGGTTGTCCTGGCCGCGAACGACGTCGTCTCGGACGAGCTGGACGAGCGCGTGGCGGTTCTGGCGAAGCAGGCGGTGCGGGCATGAGCGTAGGCTCGACGGAGCTCAGCACGGGCGTAGGCTGGACGGAGCCCAACGAGAGCGAAGGCGCCGGCTTGGCCGGCGCCGAAGCGGAAGAAGAGCGGATGCGTCGGCTTTGCCGGCGCGGGGAGCGGAAATGAGCGAGCCGCGCCGGATCATGCCGCTGCCGCTCGGCGGGGACGACCTCGGCCTGCCGTACTCGCGCGGGCTGATGGCGCGCTCGCTCATGGCCGCCGGAGTGGCGGGGCACCGGGCGTATGCCCTCGCGAGCCGCGTTCACGACGAGCTGCGCGAGCGCGGGCAGGGCCGGGTCGAGCTCGAGCGGCTCGAGGCGCTCGCGGTCGAGGTGCTCGGGGAGGAAGAGGGACACGAGTCGATCAAGCGCCTGCGCCGGTACCAGGAGCTTCGCGAGCTCGACCTGCCGATGATGGTCTTCATCGGCGGCGCCACCGGGACCGGCAAGTCGACGGTCGCGACCGAGCTCGCGTACCGCTTCGGCATCACGCGCGTGACCTCGACCGACTTCGTGCGGCAGACGATGCGGGCGTTCTTCTCGCGCGCCTTCATGCCCTCGATCCACCAGTCGAGCTTCGAGGCCGGCGACGTCTATCCCGACGCCGACGACCCGCTCGAGTTCGGGTTCCGCGAGCAGGCGAGGAACGTCAATGTCGGCGTCCGCGCGTCGTCCGAGCGCGCGCTCGAGGAAGGCTGGTCGCTCGTGCTAGAGGGAGTCCACCTCGTGCCGGGCATGGTCGAGCTGCCGCGGGCGGAGCACGCTGTCTCCGTCTTCGTCGTACTCTCGATCGATGACGAGGAGGAGCACCTGCGCCACTTCCACCATCGCGACGAGGATTCGGAGCAGCGGCCCGAGTCGCGCTACCTCGAGCGCTTCGCCGACATCCGCCGCCTGCAGGAGGTCATCGTGGCCCGTGCGGAGCGGCACGGGGTACCGGTGATCGAGAACGAGAACGCCGACAAGGCTGCGCGGACGGTTGCGGACCTCGTCCTCGACGCCGCCGAGCAGAGCCGCACGGTCGCGCGATGAGCGAGTACGAGTCGGACGAGGAGCGCCCCTGCCAATGCCAGGCGTACCTGCGGGCAACCGAGCGGGCGGCGCTCGTCTCGGCCCGCTGGCTCGGCCGGGACGACGAGGACGCGGCGGAGGAGGCCGCGGCGACCGGGATGCGGGCGACGCTGGACGTTCTGCCGATCAGCGGGCGCGTCGTCTTCGGCTCGCTCGACGACTCCGGCGGCCTGGCTCCCGGCGCCATCGTCGGCTCCGGCGGCAAAGAGGTCGACCTGGCGCTCGACCCGCTCGAGGGTCGCGGCGTCGTCGCGCGAGGCGGCAACGGCGCGATGTCGATGATCGCCGTCGGCGCCCCGGGGCGTTTCACGGCGCTCCCCGACTTCTACATGCGGAAGATGGCCGTCGGTCCACGGGCCCGCGGAGCGATCGACCTGCTCCGCCCGGTCGGCGACAACATCGAGGCGATCGCCGAGGCGTTCGGGCGGCGCGTGAACGACGTGACGACGATCGTGCTCGACCGGCCGCGCCACCACGACCTGATCGAGGAGATCCGCAACTCGGGCGCGCGCATCAAGCTCATCCAGGACGGCGACGTAACCGCGGCGATCTCGGCTGCGATCCGCGGCACCAACGACCATCTCGCGATCGGGATCGGCGGGACCCGGCAGGCGGTGCTCTCGGCCGCCGCCCTGCGCTGCCTCGGCGGCGAGCTGCAGGCCCAGTTCTGGCCGACCTCGCGGCGGGAGATCGACGAGCTGCGGGAAGCCGGGATCGTCGACTACGAGCGCGTCTTCAGTACCGAGGATCTCGCGCCCGGCGAGGTGATCGTCGCCGCGACCGGGGTCTCGAACGGAGACCTGCTGCGCGGCGTCCGGTTCCTCGCCGACAGTGCGCGCACCCACTCGCTCGTGATGTGCACCCGCTGCAACTGGGTGCGTTTCGTCGACGGCATCCACTTCTTCGCCCGCGAGCGGCGCGAGGAAGTGCGGCTGATGATGTAGGACCGCCAAAGATCGCAGGTCGAATCTTCGTTCCCTTTCGCACGAGCGCGGCGTAGCATCGCCCGCAACCGACTGGGAGGATGAAGATGCCTGTTTCCGTCGAGGGTCTCGCGTCGACGGTCAAGGGACGCGTGGTGCAAGCCGGCGCGCCCGACTACGACGAGGCGCGCGCGCTCTTCAACGCGATGATCGACAAGCGTCCGGCCGCGATCGCGTACTGCGTCGACGAGGCGGACGTCGCCGCAGCACTGCGCTATGGCATCGAGCACGACCTGCGGATCGCCGTGCGCGGCGGTGGGCACAGCGGCGGCGGCCTCGGCTCCGTCGACGACGGCCTCGTGATCGATCTGTCCCGGATGAACGCCATCGAGGTCGACGCCGCAGCGAAGATGGTGCGCGTCGGCGGCGGCGCGTTGCTCAAGGACCTGCTCGAGGCGACGCACCAGCACGGGCTGACGGTCCCGGTGGGGATCATCGGCACCACCGGCGTCGGCGGCTTGACGCTCGGCGGTGGCATGGGACACCTGACCCGCGGCATGGGTCTGACGATCGACAACCTCGTGGCGGCGACGGTGGTCCTCGCGGACGGCTCGATCGTCCAGACGGACTCCGAGCGAGAGCCGGAGCTCTTCTGGGCCCTGCGCGGCGGCGGCGGCAACTTCGGCATCGTCACGCGGTTCTCGTTCCGCTGCCATCCGCTCACGACCGTCCTCGCGGGGCCGGTGCTGTACGACATCGGCGACGCCGCCGAGGTACTCGCGTGGTACCGCGACTTCCTGCCGGCGGCGCCCGACGACGTCAGCGGGTTCTTCGCCTTTCTCTCGATTCCGCCCGGGCCGCCGTTCCCCGAGGAGCTGCATCTGCGCAAGGTCTGCGGGGTCGTGTGGACGCAGGCCGGTGAGGAAGAGTCCGACGCGCTGCGCGAGGCGCGCTCCTTCGGGAAGCCGCTGCTGGACGGGATCGCACCGGTTCCGGTGCCGGCGTGGAACACGGCCTTCGACGCCGTCTATCCGCCGGGCGACCAGTGGTACTGGCGGGGCGAGTTCATCCGCGAGATCTCGGATGCCCAGATCGCCGTGCACGCCGAGTACGGGCCGGCCATGCCGACGTGGAAGTCGACGATGCACCTTTACGCGATCGACGGCGCCGCCGCGCGGGTCGCGAACAGCGAGACCGCCTGGGGGTACCGCGACGCGATCTGGGGCGGGGTCTTCGCGGGCGTCGATCCCGATCCCGCGAACGCCGGTCCGATCACCGACTGGGTGCGCGCGTACTCCGACGCGATCAAGCCGCACGCGATGGGCGGGGGCTACGTCAACTTCCACATGGACGAGCCCGACCGCGTGCGGGCGATGTACGGCGCGAACTACGACCGGCTCGCTCGCGCCAAGGCCCAGTACGACCCCGACAACGTCTTCCACGTGAACCAGAACATCGCGCCCGCAGCCTGACGCGGGCTGACTCTCAAACGGGCGGGCGGCCCTGAGTCGAATCGGATCGGGCCGCCCGCTCGCGCTCGTCGTACCGCTTGCCGGCGCGCAGGAACCACCACGCGAACCAGCTCATCGCTATCACCGGCCCGATCGCCGTGACGAGCAAGAGGATCGTCAAGCCCGTGTGGCCGACGTTGCCGAGCACGTCGCCATCGTAGGCGGCTCTACACTGGTGGCGTGGCCAGCCGCGACGAGGTGATGGAGGTGCTCCGCCAGGTCGAGGATCCCGAGCTCGGGATGGACATCGTCGATCTCGGCCTGCTGTACGAGGTCGAGGTGGAGGAATCGAAGGCCAAGGTCACCTACAGCCTCACCTCGATGGGTTGCCCGGCCGGCCCGCTCATCGCGCAGGACATCGACAGCGCCGTCCGCCAGGTCGAGGGGATCCAGGACGTCGAGCTCGAGCTGACGTTCGATCCGCCGTGGACGCCGGACCGGATGTCCGACGACGCCAAGTTCATCCTCGGCTTCGGCTGAGCCTGCCCGAAGCGAGTGGAAGGAGCGCGCCGCCTCAGGCCAGGCGGGCGGCAGCGCGCTCCTTCACATGTGCCTGCTAGACGACGTCATCCTCGACGACGGTGCGCCGGCGAGTGGCCGGGCCCTCGTCGACGACCGTGCGCCGGCCGCCGCCGACGCCGCCCCAGCTCGACCAGAAGACGAGCGAGATGAGCGCGCCGACGATGCCCACGACGAGCAGGATGTAGCCGATGGTGTTGATGTTGAAGCCGGACGTCGAGACGTCGACGGCCCACGCCAGGACAGCTCCGACCGCGATCAGGATCAAGCTCACTCCGATACCCACAACAACCTCCTGAGAAAGGTTCGTTTGACGACCGGTTCAACGGTCATACCCGGAGATTGGATACGGCACCGGGCTGGTTAGCGGCGATTCGGCGTGGGTAGGAATCGGCGATGCCGTGGCTCCTACGGGCACTCCTGTTGGCGCTGAAGACCAAGCGCGGCCGGAAGCTGCTGCTGGCCGGCGGCACCGGGGCAATCGACCTCGCCCGGAGCAAGCGCGCGCGCGAGCTCTACGCCAGAGCGTGGGAGGTGGCAGCGACCCGGGTCAAGCGGTAGGGGCTCGGTCTGCCGGAGCTACGAGGCTCGATCGGGGTGGATGAGTGGCAGGGCACCCCGCCAGCCCGACGCGAGAACGCGTAGGCTCGTCGGCGGCGTGATCGCCTCGACGGAGCCACTCGGGCGCGGCCGCCGCTCGGAATAGCCGCCGGGCGTCCAACGCAACAGATCCGGTCCGAGGACGAGCCACGGTTCGCGATCCAGGAGCACGAAGGCTCCGTCCGGGAGCCCGTCCAGCTCGGCATGGTGCGGCTGCCCGCGCTCCGAATGAAGCCGCTCGTCGAGGTCGCCGGCACTCAACGCCCCGGCGAACGCGAGGAAGCTGCGGTAGTCCGCGTTCCGGCACTCGGCGCAGGGCCGATGCCCGGCGGCCAGCGCGGTCGCGTCGTCGAGGAAGAACAGCCCCGTATAGCGGTTCGGCGCCATCGGTCCGCCGGCGCGGCGGCGGCCGCGGAACTCCAGACGGCACGAGATCCAGCGCTTCACCTGCCACTGTCGGCGGATGACCCCGTGCTCGTCGTGCAGGCGGCCGCGGTTGCCGTAGACGAGGCCGCGTTCCGGCGTCGCGACCAGCTCGCCCAGCGGCGTCACCCGGTTCCGGAACGGCATGCCGCCAGTACAGCGCGTCAGCGCACGCTCTGGGCGATTTCGAGTGCCCTCTCGAGCCCGACGGCCGCTTCCAGCCGCAGGGTGACCGGGCCGTCTTGCCAGATCAACGCGCGACCTGTGGCGACCGGCCGGCCGCCCGGGAGGTACAGCGCATGGCGTGTGCCGATCCAGATGCCGGGCGCACCGCGGACCTGGACGTACTCGACCTCCCCCTTGCCGAGCGTGGCCTTCTTCAGGACCTCGGCTCCGGCGCCGCTTTCGAACTCGAACAGGAGCAGGCCCGGGTAGCGGAGCCAGTAGCCGCCGTCACCGGCGTAGACCGTCGTGGGGCTGCGGCCGTCCGGGAGGAGCAGCCGGAACGAGGCGGTGTCGGGTGGGACGGGCCTGCCGAGCGACCTGTGCCTCGCGAGCGGCGGCAGCCTGTCGACCACGCTCACCGTGGCGCCGCGCACGTGGAAGAACCGCAGCAGCGACGCGCGCGAGC
>DATEPQ010000027.1:0-14768 GCA_035273125.1 Gaiellaceae bacterium | reverse complement strand
TCCAGCCTTCGAGGCCGCGTAGTTCGTTTGACCCCAGTTCCCGTGGACTCCCACGATGGAGGAGACGTTGACGATCGAACCCGCGCGCTTCTTCATCATCGGCCGGCAGACGGCGCGGCAGGTGTAGAAGACGGAGGAGAGGTTCGTCTCGATCACGGTCCGCCAGTCGTCGTCCGGCATGCGCGCCAGAAGGCCGTCGCGCGTGAGGCCCGCGTTGTTCACGAGGATGTCGAGGTCGCCGGCCTCCTCGACGAGCCTGGCCGCCTCCTCCGCGCTCGACACGTCGGCCTGCACGGCGCGTCCGCCGATCTCCTGCGCCAGCGCCTCCGCCTCCTCGGCTCCGGTGCGGTAGCCGACGACGACCTCGGCTCCGGCGCCGGCGAGCTCCTCCGCGATCGCGCGCCCGATCCCCTTCGACGCGCCCGTGACGAGGGCGCGCTTGCCCTCGAGCGAGCAGAAGGTCACGGCGACTCGGAGAGCAGCTCCGGGAGCCGCTCGAGCGCCTCGATGCTGTTGACCGAGACGGCCTTCACGCTGCGGTCGATCCGCTTCACGAGGCCGCTGAGCACGTTGCCCGGCCCGACCTCGACGAACGTGCGGACGCCGTCGCGCATGAGCTCCGTCGCCGACTGCGTGAACCGCACCGGCGCCGTGAGCTGGTCGACGAGGAGCGGCCCCATGCGGTGCGCCGACTCGACGCGGGCGGTCACCGTGGACATGAACGGAGCAGTGGGCTCCTGGAACCGCACCTTCTCGATCGCGGGCCGCAACCGATCGGCCGCGCGCGCGACGAGCGGCGAGTGGAACGCGCCCGAGACCTTGAGCTTGACTGCTCGGCGGGCTCCCTCGCTCTGCGCCTGCTCGATGCACTCGTCGACGGCGAGGTGCTCGCCCGAGACGACGATCTGGCCGGGGCAGTTGTAGTTCGCCGGCCAGACGCCGAGGATCTTGCGACAGAGACCCTCCACCACATCGTCGGCCAGGCCGAGGATGGCGGCCATCGAGCCGGGATTCCGCTCCGCGGCCTCGGCCATCGCGAGGCCACGCTCGCGCACGAGCGCCATCGCCTCCTCGAGGGTCATCGCCTCGGCCGCGGCCAGCGCGGCGAACTCCCCGACGGAGTGACCGATGACGAAGTCCGCCTGCACACCGCGGTCGCGGAGGGCCGCGAGGACCGCGAGCGACGTCGCAACGAGGGCGGGCTGCTGCACCGCGGTGTCGACGAGCTCCTCGGCAGCCGCGTGGAAGCAGAGGCGCTCGAGATCGAGGCCGCTCGCGTCGCTGCCGCGCCGGAAGACGTCCATCGCAGCCGGTACCGCCTCGGCGAAGTCGCGACCCATGCCGGCCTCGATCGAGCCCTGGCCCGGGAAGCAGAAGGCGATCTTGTTCATGCCGCCACGTCTTGTGTCCACCGCATCAGCGCGCTCCCCCACGTGAGACCGGCCCCCATCCCCGTCATGAGTACGAGTCCTCCCGGCCGAAGCCTTCCGTCAGCCTGTGCATCCGCAAGCGCAAGCGGAATCGAGCCGGAGGAAGTGTTGCCATAACGGTCGACGTTAATCACCACCCGCTCCGACGGGATGCCGAGCTTCTTGGTTGCGTGATCGATGATGCGAACGTTCGCCTGGTGGGGAACGTAGACGTCCACGTCTTCCACTTCGGCCCCGTACCGCTCGAGCACGGCCTCGGCGGACGAGACGAGCACCCGGGTCGCGAACTTGAAGACCTCGCGCCCGTTCATCTTCACCAGCCGGTCCGGTTCGTCGAACGTGCGCGATCCGCTGCCCGGGAGCCAGAGGTGCTCGCCGCCGCCCCCGTCGGCGCCGAGCTCGAACGCGAGGAAGCCGGGCTCCGCCGACGGCTCGAGCACGACCGCGCCTGCGCCGTCACCGAAGAGGACGACCGTCGAGCGATCGCTCCAGTCGAGGATGCGGGAGAGCACGTCGCCGCCGACCACGAGCGCGCGCCGTGAGAGCCCCGACGCGACCATCCCGTACGCCTGGGCGAGCGCGTACATGAAGCCGGTGCAACCGGCGGAGAGGTCGTAGGCGGCCGCTTCGCGAGCGCCTAAGACGTCCGCGAGGATCGCCGAAGTGGATGGGAACATCATGTCGGGTGTCACAGTGGCCACGATGATCAGGTCGACGTCCGGCCCGGCAATCCCTGCCTGGCTTAGCGCTTGCTGCGCAGCGGGAAGCGCCAGATCCGAGAGTGCCTGTGAGTCCGCCGCGATCCGGCGCTCGCGGATGCCCGTGCGCTCGATGATCCACTCGTCGGAGGTCTCGACCATCTGCGCGAGCTCGTCGTTCGTGATCACGCGCTCCGGCGCGTAGGCGCCGAGTCCGGTGATCGTGACGCGAACGTCGTCGCAGGCGTCGCCGATCATCCGCCTTCGCTCCCGACGAAGACCGTCAGCATCGCCTCGGCGGCGGTCTCACCCTCGACACTGGCGCGGCCCTGCCCCTTCGCGATCGGCCCGCGCACCCGCTCGAACTCACACTCGAGCTCCAGCACGTCGCCCGGCTCGACGACCCGCTTGAAGCGGCACCGGTCGATCCCGGCGAAGAACGGGACCTTGCCCCGGTTCGCCTCGTCGGCGAGCACGGCGACCGCGCCGCACTGGGCGATCGCCTCGATCGTGAGCACGCCTGGCATCACCGGCCGCTCGGGGAAGTGGCCCTGGAACCACCAGCCGTCCTCGGGCACCCGGAACCGGCCGCGCACCCTGCGGCCCGGGTCCAGCTCGAGCACCTCGTCGACGAGCAGGAACGGAGGCCGGTGCGGGATGATCGACTCGATGGTCTCCCGCCCGAAGGGAGCTGCCGCGGGAGTCATGCGACGTCGCGCTGCTCGAGCCGCTCGCGCAAACGGTTCCTGCCGCGATGCGCGTGGCACTTGGCCGTCCCGACCGGCATGCCGGCCGCGGCCGCGATCTCTTCGAACGTGTAGCCGAGCGCGTCCTTGAGGACGATCACCTGCGCTTGCTCGGGCGAGATCCCGGCGAGCGAGTCGCAGAGCTCCCGCCGCAGCTCGGTCATCCGCACGCCGCGCGTGGGATCGTGCTCGACGTCCGCGCCGAGCTCGTCGGGCAGCGGATCGTGGACGCGCGTCCGCTGCCGCTCGGCAACGTCCCGGCACGTGTTGACGACGAGCCGGTGCAGCCAGGTCGAGAACTGCGACTCACCGCGGAACTGCTTCAGCCGGACACAGAGCTTTGCCAGCGCCTCCTGCGCCGCGTCGCGCGCATCCTCCGAGTCCCGGAGCAGATGCCGGGCGAGCCGCTCCACTCGTGGCGCGTGCCGCACGCAGAGCGCCTCGAGCGCCGCGGCGTCGCCGCTCTTGGCGCGGGTCACGAGCACGGGGTCGCTCAGGCTCGCATAGTCGAGGCTGCGCTCGCGCAGCGGCTGCCTGATCCTCCCCACGGCGGGACTAGTCTAAATGCGAGTGTCGGATCTATCGCCCGGCTCCGTCGAGCCGTTGCTGCGGGGGCGCCTGGGACGCCCGTATCGCTTCGTCGAGGAGTGCGCGTCCACCCAGCGGCTGCTGGCCCCGCACGAGCCGGAGGGTGCCACCGTCGCTACCGACCTCCAGACGGAGGGCCGCGGACGGCTCGGGCGGCGCTGGGAGACGCCGCCGGGACAGGCACTCCTCTTCTCGGTCCTCCTCCACCCGCGACCGCCGATGGCGATCTGGCCCGAGCTCTCGCTCGTCGCGGGCGACGCAGTCGCAGCCGCGTTACGCGGGCAGACGGGGGTGGCGGCGGAGCTGAGCCACCCGAACGACGTGTTCGTCGAGGGGCGAAAGATCGCCGGGATCCTCCCGGAAGCCAGTGTCGGCAACGTCGTCCTCGGGATCGGCGTCAACGTCAACCAGACGCACGAAGAACTACCGCCGGAGACGCCGAAGCCCGCCACCTCGCTGCGCATCGAGACGGGTCAGGAGTGGCCGCGCGCGACGCTACTCGCCGCGATTCTGCTCGAGGTCGAGCGCCGCTACGACGGTTGGCAGCAGCTGCACACGAGCCGTTAGTGCTCGGGGCGCTGCTCGCGGAAGTTCCGCGCCGCCTCGATCGCGGCGCCGAGATTCAGGCCCTTGTCCTTCGCCTGCTTGATCAGCATCACGGTCTCGAGCGCGTCGATGCCGTAGATCCGCTGCTTCTTCCCCTTCGTGGGGATCTGGGCCTTGTTCGTCCAGTAGTCGAGCTGCATCTTCGAGATGCCAGCGATCTGGCAGACCTGCCCGAGGTACAGCTCGACCTTGTCGAGGTGCTCCGCAAGATTGATCGGTTCGAGAAGATCGACCTGCCGGCTGACTGCCATCACGCCCTCGCCGCGTTGCTGAACCCCAATGGACAGTTATAGAGGGCAGGCGCCGCTTTTGGAAGGGGCGCTGCGGTCAACCAGCGTCCGGCTGCTCGCCGGCGGGCTCCGCCGCTTCGCCGTTCGTCTCCTCGGATTCGACGACGGGAGCGAGCGCCGAGACCGTCTCGTCGTCGCCGCGCAGCCGCATCACGATCACGCCCTGGGTCGAGCGGCCGAGCCGCTTGAACTCCTCCACCGGGATGCGGATCACCGTGCCGGCGGTCGAGATGAGCATCACCTGGTAGCCGTCCCGCACGACGCGCGAGCCGATGAGGTGGCCCCGCGCCTCCGTCAGCTGCACGGTCTTGACTCCCATGCCGCCGCGCCCCTTGACCGGGTACTCGGAGACTCGGGTGCGCTTGCCGTAGCCGTTCTCGGTCACGATGAGGAGGTCTGCGTCGTCCTCGGCGATGTTGATCGAGATCACCTCATCGCCCTTGCGGAGCTTCATCCCGGCGACGCCCGACGTGTCGCGGCCCATCGGCCGCGCATCGGTCTCGTGGAAGCGGATCGCCTGGCCCTTCGCCGAGACCATGAGGATGTCGTCCTCGCCCGAGGAGTGGCGGACGCCGACGAGCTCGTCGCCGTCGCGCATCTTGATCGCGATGATCCCGTCGGCCTTGAGCGGTGTGTTGTACGCGGCAAGCTCCGTTTTCTTGACGACGCCGTTCTTCGTGGCGAAGACGAGGTACTTCGCCTCCTCGAAGTCGCGCGTCTGGATCACGGCGCGCACCTGCTCCTCCTGGCGGAACGGCAGGAGGTTGACGATCGCGCGGCCCTTCGACTGGCGCGAGCCGAGCGGCAGCTCGTGCACCTTGAGCCGGTAGACCTTGCCGACGTTCGTGAAGAAGAGGATGTAGTCGTGGGTCGAGGCGACGAAGAGGTGCTCGATGTAGTCGTCCTCCTTCAGCTCCATCCCCATCACGCCGATGCCACCGCGGCGCTGCTCGCGATAGGTGGTGACGGGTAGCCGCTTGATGTAGCCGGAGCGGGTGATCGCGATGACCATGTCCTCCTCCGCGATCAGGTCCTCGAGCTCGAGCTCTTCCTCGGCGGCGACGATCTCGGTGCGGCGGTCGTCGTTGCGGCCGTAGATCTGCTTGATTTCGAGCAGCTCGTCGCGGATGAGGCCGTCGATCTTCGCCGGGTCGCCGAGGATGTCGCGCAGCTCGGCGATCCGCTCCTGCAGATCCTTGTGCTCGGCCTCGACCTCCTTGCGCGCGAGGCCGGTGAGGCGCGAGAGCCGCATCTCGAGAATCGCCTCGGCCTGGATCTCGGACAGCTCGAACTGCGACATCAGCTGCTCGCGCGCCTCGTCGCGGTCGGCCGCGGCTCGGATCAACGCGACGATCGCGTCGATGTTGTCGAGCGCGATGAGGTAGCCCTGCAGGACGTGCGCGCGCGCCTCCGCCTTGCGCAGCTCGTCCTTCGAGCGGCGGGTGACGACCTCGCGCTGGAACTCGAGGTAGTGGCGGACGAGCTCGAGCAGCGAGAGCGTGCGCGGCACGCCGTCCACGAGCGCGACGGCGTTGTAGCCGAACGTCGACTGCAGCGGCGTGTGCTTGAAGAGCTTGTTGAGGGCGACCTGCGGGACTGCGTCGCGCTTCAGCTCGATCTGGATCCGCATGCCGGTGCGGTCGGAGTGGTCCGCGAGGTCGGAGACCTCGGTCAGCACCTTGTCGCGGACGAGATCCGCGATCTTCACGATCACCCCGGTGTCGCCGCCCTTCTTCACCCCGTACGGCAACTCGGTGACGACGACCGCCGACCTTCCGCCCCGCAGCTCCTCGATGTGCGCGCGGGCACGCATGACGATCCGGCCGCGGCCGGTGCGGTACGCGTCGCGGATCCCGCTGCGGCCGACGACGATCGCGCCGGTGGGGAAGTCGGGGCCCTTGACGTGCTTCATCAGCCCGTCGACCGAGATGTTCGGGTCGTCGATCATCGCGAGGACAGCGTCGATCGTCTCGCCCAGATGGTGGGGCGGCATGTTCGTCGCCATCCCGACAGCGATCCCCGTCGAGCCGTTGACGAGCAGGTTCGGAAAGCGGGACGGCAGCACCGACGGTTGCCGGCGCGACTCGTCGTAGTTGGGCTCGAAGTCGACCGTGTTCGCGTCGATGTCGCGCAGCAGCTCGGTCGCGATCCGCGCAAGGCGCGCCTCGGTGTAGCGCATCGCGGCCGGCGGGTCGTCGTCGATCGAGCCGAAGTTCCCCTGGCCGTCCACGAGGGGGTAGCGCAGCGAGAACGGCTGCGCCATCCGCACGAGCGTGTCGTAGATCGCCGAGTCGCCGTGCGGGTGGTAGTTCGCCATCACCGCGCCGACCGTCGAGGCGGACTTCTTGTACGGCCGGTTCGGCTGCAGGCCGGCTTCGTGCATCCCGTACAGGACGCGGCGGTGGACCGGCTTCAGGCCGTCGCGCACGTCGGGCAACGCGCGCGAGACGATGACCGACATCGCGTAGTCGAGGAAGCTCGAGCGCATCTCCTGCTCGAGCTCGCGCGGCTCGATGCGGCCGGGGCCGAGAGCGCCCGTATCGACCTCAGACATCGAGGAAAGCGTCCTTCGCGTTCTCCTCGATGAAGATGCGGCGCGGCTCGACCTGGTCGCCCATCAGCATCGAGAAGAGCTGGTCGGCGGCGCTCGCGTCGTCGACGTCGACCCGGACGAGCAGACGCTTCGCGGGATCCATCGTCGTCTCCCAGAGCTGTTCGGGATTCATCTCCCCGAGGCCCTTGTAGCGGGAGAGCTGCGTTCCGACCTCCTTGGCCAGCTCGAGCGCGTCGTGACGCAGCGCGGAGAACGTCTCGGGCTGGGCCGTGTGCTTCCCGAGCGCGACCGAGAACGGCGGCGGCCCCACGACCTCGACGAGCTTCTCGTACGCCCGCCGCAGGTTCGCGTAGATCGGCGACGCGAGCAGCTCGGCGGTGAGACCGATGGTCTGCGCGGCCGAGGTCTCCTCCTCGACGACCTTGACCTGCAATCCCTGCGCGTCCCGCTCGAGGACGGAGAGCTTGTAGCCGTTCGGCGGCAGCGCGGCGATCGCCTTCTCGGCGGCGGCCGGGGTCGTGACGTCGAGCTCGACGAGCCTGTGCGAGATCACGAGCTCGGCGGCATGTGCCCCGAAGTCGGCGCGCAGCCGGGCCGACCAACCCTCGAACTCGGCGAGAGCGCCCGTGAACCGCTTCCAGCGCGCCTCCGTCAGCTTCACCTCGCTGTCGCCGCGGTCGCGCACCTCGAGCTCGCCGAAACGCTCGCGCACGAGCAGCTCCTCGAGCTGGGAGTCCTTCTCGAAGTAGAACTCCTGGTTGCCGAGCTTGACCTTGTAGAGCGGCGGCACCGCGATGTAGATGTGGCCGTACTCGAACAGCTCCCGCATGTGCCGGTAGAGGAAGGTGAGCACGAGCGTGCGGATATGGGAGCCGTCGACGTCGGCGTCGGTCATGACGATGATCCGGTGGTAGCGGAGCCCCTCGATGTCGAACTCGTCGCCGATCCCGGTGCCGATCGCAGTGATCATCGCCTGGATCTCGTTGTTCGAGAGCACCTTGTTGATGCGGTTCTTCTCGCTGTTGATGATCTTCCCGCGCAACGGCAGGATCGCCTGGTACGTGCGGTCGCGCCCGGTCTTCGCGGAGCCGCCGGCCGAGTCGCCCTCGACGATGAAGAGCTCGGCGAGCGAGGGATCGCGGATCGAGCAGTCGGCGAGCTTGCCCGGCAGCGAGGAGCCGTCGAGCGCCGACTTGCGCCGCGTCAGCTCGCGCGCCTGGCGCGCCGCGAGCCGGGCGCGCATCGCCGCGATCGCCTTGTTGCAGATAGCGCGCGCGTCCTGGGGGTTCTCCTCGAGGAACCGCGACAGGGAGGCGTTGACCGTCGTCTGGACGAGGCCCTCGATGCCCGGATTGCCGAGCTTCGTCTTCGTCTGCCCCTCGAACTGCGGGTTGCGCAGCTTGACCGAGACGACGGCGGCGAGTCCCTCGCGGACGTCCTCGCCGTCGAGGCTCTCCTTCTCCTTCAGGAGCTTGAGCTCGGTGGCCTTCGCATTGAGCGTACGGGTCAGCGCGCTGCGGAACCCGGACAGGTGCGTGCCGCCCTCGACGGTGTTGATGTTGTTGGCGAAGGTGAAGACCGACTCCTGGTACGAGGAGTTCCACTGCATGGCCACCTCGACCGTGCCCTGGTCGGTCTCCCCCTCGAAGTAGACGATGTGCTTGTGGATCGCGTCCTTGGCCTCGTTGATGTACGAGACGAAGTCGCGGATCCCGCCCTCGTAGTGGAACTCGACGGTCTTCCCGTCCGCACGCTCGTCGACGAGCTTGATGTGAAGCCCCTTCGTGAGGAACGCGGTCTCGCGCAGGCGCTGCGTGATGGTGGCGGCCTCGACGTCGAGCTCCTCGAAGATCTCGGAGTCGGGCAGGAAGGTGATCGTCGTCCCGCTGCGCTCACCCTTGGCCATCTTCCCGACGAGCTCCATCTCGCCGGTGGGCTCGCCGCGTTCGAACTCCTGGCGATGGATCTTGCCGTCCCGCCGCACCTCGGCGACCAGCCGCTCGGAGAGCGCATTCACGACCGAGACGCCCACCCCGTGCAGCCCGCCGGAGACCTTGTACCCCTCGCCGCCGAACTTCCCGCCGGCGTGGAGCTTCGTGAGGACGACCGTCAGCGCCGGCAGTCCCTGGTCCTTCATCACGTCGACGGGGATGCCGGAGCCCCAGTCCTGGACCGTGACCGAGTTGTCCGGATGGAGCGTGACCTCGATGCGGTCGTTGCGTCCCTGGAGCGCCTCGTCGACGGAGTTGTCGACCACCTCGTAGATGAGGTGATGGAGGCCGCGAAGGCCGGTCGAGCCGATGTACATACCCGGCCGAAGCCGGACCGGCTCGAGTCCTTCGAGGACGGTGATGTCCCTAGCTGTATAGTCCGTTTCGGTCATGAAAAAAGCCCTGCAAATTCCGCATTTGCGGGCACCAGGAAGTGTATCAGACGGACCGGTCGTGCGGCGCCTGTGCGAGCGCCGCTTTTATCGCTTTCGCGACAGATTCGCGCAGATTTGGATCCACAATCCCGGCGGTCAGCTCGGCTGCCTCACGCGCGTGCCCGGGGGAGGTCGCGGCGAGCGGTTCCGGAGCCGGTTCGGGCGTCGTGTCCGGCAGCGGGCCGGGCGTGAATCTCAGTCGCGGCCGGCCCGGCAGCCGCTCCGAGATCTCGGCCGCGCGCTGGGTCAGCTCGAAGCCCCAGATCGCGTCGCGGACGTGCACCACGAGCGTCCCGTCGGGCTGGGTCCGTGCCGGCCACGCATGGCGGGCGATCTCCTCGCCGACCGCGGCGGGCCAGGCCGTGACGGCGTCGCCGGCGGCTCCGCTGTCAGCGCCCACGCGGCTCAGCTCGGCCCGGATCTGATCGCCGAGAGGCTCCATCACGCAGCGGCCTCGAGCACGGCACCCGGCGTCACCTCGAGCAGCTGATCCGGCGTCACGGGCAGCATCGCGGCGTCGGTCGCGGTGACGAGCGCCTGCCCCGCCCTGCGCACACGCGCGGCGAGGATCCGCCGGCGGCCGGGGTCGAGCTCCGACAGCACGTCGTCGAGCAGGAGGAGCGGCGGCACGCCCGTCCGGTCGGCGATCGTCTCGGCCTCCGCGAGCAGCAGGGCGAGGAGCGCGAGCCGCTGCTCGCCCTGTGAGCCGAAGCTGCGCAGGTCGCGGCCCCCGGCGGCGATCACGATGTCGTCGAGATGCGGCCCGAGCGAGGTGACTCCACGCTCGAGATCGCGGTCGAGCGACCCGGCCAGTCCCTCCGCCGTCGGCGGCTCGCCGTCGTAGCGAAGCGAGACGGAGCCGAGCCCGAACTCGTCGGCGCGTGCCGCAAAGGAGGGCTCGAGCAACGCGAGCGCCTCGAGACGGGCGGTGACGAGCTCCGACCCGAGAACCGCGACGCGTTCGCTCCAGGGCTCGACCGCGTCACGGCTCGATGCACCCACCGAGACACGCCGCAGCGCCGCGTTCCTCTGCGCCACCGCCGCTCCGTACTCCGCCGGCAGCGCTGCTCGCGTGGGCGCGAAGCGTCCGAGGACGCGGTCGAAGTACGCGCGTCGGGCGGCCGGCGGCCCTTTCACGACACCGAGCCGGTCCGGCGTGAACACGAGCGTCGAGACGAGGCTCCGCAGCTGCTCCGCCGCCCGCAGCGGTGCACCGTTGAGACGGGCCCGCTTCCCCTCTCCCTTCCGCACCGTGACCTCGAGCTCCAGGCCGACCTCCCCTCGGCGGCCCGCCACGGCCGCCCGGGCTCCCTCGGCCTCGAACCGCACTACCTGCGAGTCGGTACGCGTCCGCGGCGAGAAACCTTGCGTCGCCATGTGGGCGGCCTCGAGCAGATTCGTCTTCCCCACACCGTTCGCGCCCACGACGAGGACGAGCCCCGGTCGCAGTGCCAGCTCGAGCCGCTCGTAGGAGCGAAAGTCGCGAAGCGTGGCGGTCTCGACGATCAGCCGGGTAGGCGGATCGGCATGACGAGGTACGTGAAGTCGTCGGCCTCGTCCGTGAGGATCGCCGGGCGGAGCGGGCTGATGAGCTTCAGCTTCACGTCCTCGCCCTGGACCGACTCGAGCCCCTCCTTGAGGAACTCCGCGTTGAACCCGATGTCGAGCGGCTCGCCGCTGTAGGCGACCGGCATCGACTCCTGCGACTCGCCGACCTCGTGCGTCCGCGCCACGACCGTGACCTCTCCGTCGGCGAAGCGCAGCTGGAGCGGAGTGGCGCGCTGGATCATCACCGCGGCTCGGCGCACGACGTCGAGCAGCTCGGCGCGAGAGATCGTCAGCTCGTGCTCGAAGGACTCCGGCAGGAGCTGGCGGTAGTTCGGGAACTGCCCGTCGATGCGGCGCGTCGTGAGCCAGACGCCGCCGACCGAGAAGAGCACCTGGTTCTCCTGTACGCCGACCGAGATCTCGTCCCCGTCGCCGGGGATCCGCGAGAGCTCCTGCAGCGCGCGGCTCGGCACGATGGCCTCGAGCTCGGGAGCCGACGAGGAAAGCGAGGTCTCCTTGACGGCCAGCCGGTACGAGTCCGTGGCGGCCATCACGAGCTTGTCGCCGGCGAACTGCACGAGGACACCGGTGAGGACAGGACGCGCCTCGTCGCGGGAGGCCGCGCGCGCGACCCGGCCGATCGTCTCGAGCAGCGCCTCGCGGTCGACCGCGAACGTCTCGGCCTCGGTGAACTCCGGCAGCCGCGGAAAGTCCTCGGCGTTGTACGTGTGCAGCGAGTAGCTCGCGCTGCCCGAAGCAACGTGGACGACCGACTCCGCCGCGCGATGCTCGATCGTGACGTCGTCCCCGGGCAGAAGCCGCGCGATGTCGACGAGGGTCCGGCCCGGCAGCACGACCGCTCCGTCTCCCTCGACCCGCGCAGGCACACCGGCGCGCAGCGAAAGTTCCATGTCGGTCGCCGACAGGCGTAGCTCGTCCCCGGACCCCTCGAGGAGGATCCCGGACAGGATCTGGATCGCCGTGCGGCTAGACACTGCGCGTCCGACAAGCGTGAGGCCCTGCACGAGCTCGTCCTTCGCGCAGGTAATCCTCAAGCTGGCACCGACTGCGATGTCACTCTCGATCATCTAGGGATTCTCGTAGAAGTCATAGGGAGTGTGGACGACGGGGAAGACGTGCCTGTGGCGCTTCCTTCCTGCGGTTCGCATGTGGAGCTTCATTGTGGACGATTCGGAGGGTCCCACAGGCAGGAAGCGTCAGCGCGCCTGCTTCACACGTGCGGTGAGCTCTTGCACGAGGTTGTACACAGACCTGTCCTCACGGATCAGGCGTGAGATCTTCGAGGTCGCGTGGATCACCGTCGTGTGGTCGCGGCCGCCGAACTCCTTGCCGATCCTCGGCAGCGAGGAGTCGGTGAGCTCGCGCGAGAGGTACATCGCCACCTGTCGGGGATAGACGATGTTCTGGGAGCGCTTCTCGCCGCAGAGCTCGTCGAGCGTCAGCTCGAACCGCTCGGCCACGAGGTCCTGGATCCGCTTGATCGACACCTCCGCGGCCTCTCCCTGCGGGAACACGTCGCGCAGGACGTCCTGCGCGAGCTCGACGGTCATCGGGCGGCCGGTGAGAGACGAGAACGCGACGACGCGGGTCAGCGCGCCCTCGAGCTCGCGGATGTTCGTCGAGACGCGTCCGGCGATGAACGTGAGCACCTGCTCGTCGTGGACGTTGATCCCGTCGACCTTCACCTTCTTGCGCAGGATCGCGATCCGCGTCTCGAGGTCCGGCGGCTGGATGTCGGTGATCAGTCCCCATTCGAACCGACTGCGCAGCCGCTCCTCGAGCGTCGCGATGTCGCGCGGCGGCCGGTCGGAGGAGAGCACGATCTGCGAGCCGGCCTCGTAGAGCGAATTGAAGGTGTGGAAGAACTCCTCCTGGAAGCGTTCCTTGCCCTCGAAGAACTGGACGTCGTCGATGAGCAGGACGTCGTACGCGCGGTAGCGCTGCTTGAAGCCCTCGATGCGCTTGTCGCGGAGGGAGTTGATGAAGTCGTTGACGAACGCCTCGCTCGTCACGTAGCGGACCGTGAGCGCACCGGAGTGCTCGGCGACGTACTGCGCGACGGCCTGCAGGAGGTGGGTCTTGCCGAGCCCCGTACTGCCGTAGATGAAGAGCGGGTTGTACGCCTGCGCCGGCGCCTCGGCGACGGCGAGCGCGGCTGCGTGTGCGAAACGGTTCGACGAGCCGATCACGAACGAGTCGAACGTGTACTTCGAATTGAAGCCGCCGCTCTCCGGCCGCCCGGGCAGGCGTTGGACCATGGGAACGACTCCGTCCGTGCCCGCGTGATCCTCCGCTGCGGGCTCGGCCTTGTCCGCGACCCGGAGCTCGACCGGACGTTCGCCGCCGACGATGTCGCGCACCGCGGCGCCGATGAGGCCGAGGAAGTGCCCCTCGATCCAGTCGCGGTTGAACTCGGTCGGGACGGTGAGCACGAGCGTGTCACCCTCGACCGCGAGCTCGTGGACGTCGCCGAACCACTTGCTGTACGTCCCGTCGCTGAGTGCCTCCCGCAGCCGCCCCGAGATCTCCTCCCAAAGGTTCTCTGCAGACAGCTCGAGTTGGTGTTCCACCGACGCCCTGGTCCTCCCCGTCTCCGGCCCGGCGGCCAGCATAACAGTGCCTCCGACGAGGACAAAATCGTCCTCTTTGCAGGCGTTTTCCCATCGTCCACATCCCTCCACAGCTGTGGACAATGGTGGGGGCAAGTGGCCCCTTCCGCATCCCTGCGACGTCTGCGGCTGTGGACAAGCCGGTGGACAGGGCGCGGCTATACTGACCGGCACGCCCCGCCGCCGGCGGGGATTTTTCTGGCAAAGACGAGCCTTTTCACCGCCTTGAAGCGCACGTATCAGCCCAACGTCCGCCGCCGCAAGCGCAAGCACGGCTTCCGTGCGCGAATGGCCACGAAGGCCGGGCGCGCGATCCTGAAGCGCCGCCGCGGCAAGGGCCGCGCACGCCTCTCGGCGTAGCGGGCCCGGCACTAAGCTGCATCTGTGAAGCGCGCCAACCGCCTGTCCCGCTCCCGGGACTTCGACGCGGTGCACCGCCGCGGACGGTCGGTGTCGTCCCGCTTTCTCGTTCTCCACTGGCTGCCGCAGGAGGAGGCGTCCGAGCCGCGGATCGGCTTCGCGGTGCCGCGGGCTGCCGGCGGCGCCGTCGAGCGGAACAGGATCAAGCGGCGCCTGCGGGAGGTCTGGAACGAGCGGCTCGAACGCGTCCCCGCGGGCCACGACTACGTGCTGATCGTTCGTCCCGGGCTCGTCGAGGCCGCCGAGGCGAACGGTTTCGCGTGGCTCGGCGAGCGCGTCGACGAGCTGCTCGAGCAGACGGGAGTTCTCGCCGCATGAGCCTTGTGCTGCGGATTCCCGGACTGCTGGGAGTCGGCCTCGTCTGGCTCTACCGCCTGACGTTCGGCGCGCTCTTCCCGACCACCTGCAAGTACCACCCGTCGTGTTCCGAGTACGCGGTCCAGGCACTGCGCCGGCATGGTCTCGTGCGCGGGAGCCTGCTCGCCGGCTGGCGGCTGCTCCGCTGCAACCCGTGGAGCCACGGAGGCTTCGACCCGGTCCGATGATCCTCTACGCGATCCCGATCATCAGCCAGCTCGAGACGGTGATGAAGCACGTCCTGAGCTGGTTCCACGGGAGCCTCGGCCTGCCGTGGGCGTGGGCCATCGTCTGCACCACGGTCGTGGTGCGGATGCTCCTCGTGCCGCTGACGATCAAGCAGATCCACTCCATGCAGAACCTGCAGCGCTACGCGCCGCAGATGAAGGAGATCCAGAAGAAGTACAAGGGCGACAAGCAGAAGCAGAACGAGGAGCTGATGAAGTTCTACCGGGAGAACCAGATCAACCCGGCCG
>DATEPQ010000026.1:0-11636 GCA_035273125.1 Gaiellaceae bacterium | reverse complement strand
GTCGCGTCGGTGCAGTCCTTCTGGTCATCTCGCTGCTCTTCGCGCTCGCGTTTGGCCTGTATTTCGGGCACGGCATGCGCCGCGACCGATAGGTAGTCGGCTGGGTCAACAGCCTCGACTGCTGACTCTCGCCTGGGCCAGCGTCCTCTCGCCCGAGAGCCCGCGCTACGCCGCGTCGAGCTCGCCGACGCCGGTTTCCGCGGCCGAGACGCAGCGGTCGAACTCGGCGAAGGCGTGCGCCCACGTCTCGGGGTCGCGGAGGTCGACGCCCAGCGGCGCGAGCAGGTCCCGCGGGGAGCGGGAGGCTCCGCTCCCGAGGAAGTCGATGTAGGCCGGCGCGAACCGCTCGGGATCCTCGCGGTACCGCGCGGCGAGCGAGAACGCGACGAGGTGTGCGAACGCGTACGCGTACGTGTAGAAGCGGACGTGGATGAAGTGCGGGATGTACGCCCAGCCGAGCCGGTAGCCCTCGGGCAGCTCGAGCGAGTCGGCGTAGTAGCGCTCGTTCTCCTGGATCCACATCTCGGCCAGCCGCTCGCGGGTCAGCGCCTTCCCCTCGCCGCGTGCGGCGTACGCCCGCACCTCGAACCGGGCCATCATCGTCTGGCGGAAGATCGAGGCCATCGCGCCCTCGGCGCGGTCGGCGAGCAACATCACCCGTGTCGCGGGATCATCCTCCAGGTCGATCAGCCGCTGGACCGCGAGGAGCTGCGCGAAGGTGGACGGCACCTCGGCCAGCGCGAGACCCGTGTGGTACGTGCGATAGGTCTGCCGTTCGAGCGCCAGCGTTCCGTGCACCGCATGCCCGAACTCGTGCGCGAGGGTCACGACGTCGCGCAGCTGGTCAGTGAAGTTCATGAGGATGAACGGGAGCACGTTCTTCGAGACCGAGTTGCAGTACGCGCCTCCGACCTTTCCGGGGCGCGGCTCGGCGTCTACGTGGCCGCGGTCGAGACACGTGCGGAAGATCTCGCCGAGCCTCGGATGGAAGTCGCGCAGCGAGGCGTCGACCATCGCCACGGCCTCGTTCCACTCCACCCGGCGGTCGCTGCCGACCGGCGCGTACTGGTCGGCGAGCTGCAGCCGGTCGAGACCGAGCACCTCGGCCTTGCGGACGAACCAGCGACGACCGAGCGGATAGTGCTCCTCGATCGCGCGCATCATCGTCTCCACGACCTCGCCATCCAGCTCGTTCCGCTGGTTCGTCGGCCACATCGAGTCCGGAATCCCGCGCAGCCGATCGACCGAGAGCCGGTCGCCCACGAGGGCGTCGTAGCAGGCTGCCTGCACGTCGGCAACGCCGTCGAGCGCCTCGTAGAGGACCTCGAGCGCCGCGAGCCGCAGCTCGCGGTCGCGGTGGTGGATGTAGGAGAGGAGGCGGTCGATCGTGTGCGGCTCGGGGCCGTCGCCGCCGTCGAACTCGACGGTCAGGGTCGCGAGCTCGCGGCCGTGCAGCGACTCCCAGGCCGAGACCGCGGAGCGGCGCGCGTTCAGCGCCTGCTCCTCACCCTCCGAGAGCACGTACGGTTTCTCCTCCCGCGCCACGCGCAGCCTGTGCCGGTACGGCTCGAGCTCCTCGGCCTCGAGCAGAGCGTTCGCCTCGGCGTCCTCGAGCGCGAGCCACTCGAGCTCGACGAAGAGGAGGAGGCTCTCGAGGTCGGCAGCCCGGTCGCGAGCCAGCGTCGCGAGGTCGCTCGTCTCGCCGTCCATCGCGTCGGTGTGCTCGCGGGCCGTGGCGTAGAAGTGGACGCGCGAGATGTCCTGCGTGAGCTCGTCGAGCTCGTCGAGCAGCTCCCGCAATCCCTGGGCCCCCGCCGCGCCCACCGTGCCGCGCCGCCGCTCGGCGAAGTCGCCCGCGCGGGCCAGCAGGTCGTCCCAGTCGCGGCGCGCCCGCTCGGCGTCCGGCTCGAGGTCGCTCAGATCCCAACGGATCCCGGAGGCGCTGAGGGAGGAGCTGACGGCCACGCCGGAGGAGCGTATCTGGCTCCCCAGCGCGCTGCCATACTGGACCGGAGTGTCCCGCCGGCTGCACTGGATCGTCCTCGGGCTCGCGCTCGCCGTCGGCGTCGGCATCGGCGCCCTGATCGCGATTGCCCGCTCGGCGACCACCGAGGCGACCCCGGTCGCGGTGACGGACACGCCGTCGTTCACGAATCCGAACCTCGACCCGGGCGTCGCGCTCAACGCGGTCGCGCCCGGCTTCACGCTGACCGACCAGTCCGGCAAGCGCGTCTCGCTACGGTCGCTGCGGGGCAAGGTCGTCGTCGTCTCGTTCAACGACCCCGAGTGCACGACGATCTGCCCGCTCACGACGACCGCGCTCCTGCGCGCCAAGAAGCTTCTCGGGCCGGCGGCCTCGCGGGTCGAGCTGCTCGGGATCGGCGCGAACCCCGAGGCGACCGGGGTCAAGTCCGTCCGCGCCTACTCCGAGGCGCACGGCATGCTGCACAAGTGGCGGTTCCTGACCGGCTCGCTGGCCGAGCTGAGGCGGGTCTGGCGGGCGTACGGCATCGAGGCCGCGGTCATCAACGGCTCGATCGACCATACGCCGGCGACCTACATCATCGGGCCCGACGGCAGGGAGTCGCGCCTCTACCAGACGGCGATGGCCTATTCGAGCGTGGGTGAGCTCGGCTACGAGATGGCACGAAGCATCGCAGCGCTCCTCCCCGGCCGGCCGAGCGTCCCCCAGGCGTCTCTCCGCGCGCCGATGCTCTACGGCCCGCGCGTCCCGGTGACCCTACCCCGCGCGGGCGGCGGCAGCGTCCGGCTCGGCCCGGGCTCGGGTGCGCACCTCGTCCTCTTCTTCGACACGTGGGAGACTCAGATCATCGATCTCCGGGCGCAGCTCGAAGCGCTCGACCGGTACCAGACCGCAGCGAGGAAGAAGGGCCTCCCGCCGCTCGTGGCGATCGACGAGGCCGGCGTCGAGGCCTCGCCCGAGGCGTTGCCGCGCTTCCTTCGCTCGCTGCCTCAGCCGCTCTCGTACCCGGTCGCCGTCGACCGGACGGGCGGGGTCGCCGACGGCTACGGCGTCGAGGACTCGCCCTGGCTCGAGCTCGTCTCGGCCAGGGGCCACATCCTCTTCCGCGAGGCGCCCGCCGAGGACGGATGGCCGACGCTGAAGCAGCTGCTCAGGCGCGTGCGGACCGCGCAGACGAAGTAAAGACTTTTCGGGCAACCTGCGTCAACCTGCCGGAACCTGTCTTCCCACACCCGTTCGGGGGAGACGAGCACGGCCGTCCTGTGCTGAACTCCGGGCCACGCCGAAAGCGAGCGGCCGCACTCTGCGACGGCCGCGCCCATCGACGGGAGTTCACCAGTTTCCTTGCGGCCGATCCGCCTCCTCATACTGCTGCTCGCCCTCGGCCTCGCCCTGGCGCTCGGCCTCGTGCGCCCGCTCCAGGGAGACGCGAGCCGTCCGACGCAGCGGCGGGGTGCACCGGTCGTGAAGTTCGTCCCGAAGCCCGAGCCCAGACGCCATCACGCGGGCCGCCCAGCCGTCGCAACGCCCACCTTCGGTCTCCGCGTCGTCACGTACGCCCGCCGCTTCCTCGGGATCCCGTACAGCTGGGGCGGCTCGAGCCCGGGCACGGGGTTCGACTGCTCGGGGCTCGTCCGCTTCGTGTACGGGCACTTCGGCGTGAGGCTGCCGCACTCGAGCTGGGCCGATCTCGCCCACGGGCAGCGCGTCTCGCGCCGCGCCCTCCAGCCCGGCGATCTCGTCTTCTTCTACGGCGCGGGCCACGTCGGCATCTACGTGGGCGGCGGGCGCTTCATCGACGCACCGCACAGCGGCGCACGGGTCCGCATCTCGACGATGGGTGCGTACTCGGGCTACTACGGCGCGCGGCGCTTCAGCGTCGACTGATTAGGCGGCCAGGGACCGCCTAGCGCAACTTCTCGGCCATCGCCGTAAGGAGCTTCCAGGCGATCGTCGAGTTCGTCTCGACGAGGGGCCGGAAGTCCCACGGCGTCATGCCGTAGCAGACCATGTCGGTGCGGGCGGTCAGCGTGGCCGTGCGCGGCGACTCGTTGATGAGCGCGATCTCGCCGAAATACTGGCCGGGGCCGACCGAGCCTTTCGTCTCGCCGCCGACGTTCACCTCGGCCTCGCCCTCCTCGACGACGAAGAAGCCGACGCCGCCGGCGCCCTCCTGCGTCACCGTGTCGCCCTCCTTGAAGCGCCGCTCGCGCATGCTGTTCGCGATCTGCTGCAGCTCCTTGTCGTCGAGGCCCGCGAAGAGCGGGACTCTCTTCAGGAGTTCGATCGGTGCTCCGGCCACGGCGCAGTTATACACAGCTGCGCTTCTCCGTGCGAGAGCGCGTGCGTTTGAGCAGGATAGGCGCGTGCGCGTCCACGTCGTCGGCTGCTCTCCCGCCTGGCCCAATCCGGGCGGCGCCCAGTCGGGCTACCTCGTCGAGGAGGACGGGCGCAGGCTTCTGCTCGACTGCGGCCCGGGCGTGCTGCCGCGCCTGCGGCGGCTCGAGCCGTGGCCGAAGCTGGACGCGATCGTCATCACCCACTTCCACCTCGACCACTGGGGCGATCTCGTGCCGTGGGCCTTCGGCGGGCTCTTCGGCGGGGGGCGCGAGGTCGAGGCGCCCGAGCTGTGGCTGCCACGCGGCGGCCGGGAGATCATCCGCGGGCTCGATCCTGTGCTCTACGCGAACGCGATCCTCGAACTCTTCGACGTGCACGAGTACGAGGAGGAGACGCCATTCACGGCCGCGGGCTTCGAGCTCGTCGCGTACCGGATGCTCCACTACACGCTCGAGAGCTATGGGCTGCGCGTGCGGGACGGCACCCGAACGCTCGCCTACAGCGCAGACTCTGCGCCGTGCGACGGGCTGGTCGAGCTCGCCCGGGGCGCCGACCTCTTCCTGTGCGAGGCGACCCTGTCGCAGCCCGAGCCGGGCCTCCGCGGCCACCTCACGGCCGACGAGGCGCTCGACGCTCACACGTCTTCCGGCGCGGAGCGGCTCGTGATCATCCACCGACCGGACGAGCTCCCGCTGCCGGACGGCATCGAACGCGCCTACGACGGGCTAGAGCTCGACGTCTAGGCGGAAGGCCCGCTCGCCGAGCAGACGGTGGCCCTCGACCGACGGGTGGTCGCCGTCGTCCGTCAGGCCCTCGCGCATGCGGGCCGGGTCGGCCGGATCTGCGAGCGTGTCGTTAAACGGGAGGAAGGTCGCGCCCGCGCTCGCCGCGAGCTCGCGGATCAGGGCGTTGAGCCGCCGGATGTCCGCGGCCGCTTGCTCGTCGCCGTTGTTCCACGGCAGCACGTCGGGGACCGCGAGCGCGACCCCGGCGCCCCGGCCGCGTTCGAGCATCTCCTCGAGGTTCCGCGCGGCTTCCTCCACTGGGCGCCGCTGGACGACGTCGTTGATGCCGCCCTGCACGACGAGGACGTCGGCGCCTGCCAGAACGAGATCGAGCCGGCGGGCGATCTGATCCGTGCGCTCGCCGTGGACCGCCGACGTGCGGAACGCGAGCCTGGGGTCGGCCTGGGCGGCCCACCACTGCCACTGGCTCCGCTCGTCCAGGGCCGGGATCCGCGCGCGCACCCCGGGATCCGGATCCCACAGGGGCGAGCCGGCCGAGATCGAATCCCCGGCCACGGCGACGAGCGCCATGCCTAGTGCGTGCGCGGAACGAGCTCGACGCTGAGATCGCAGTCGAGCGCCTCGGCGATGCGGAGCAGCGTGTCGATCCGCGGGGGTCGGCCGCCGCGCTCGAGCCGGGCGATCGCCGAC
The DNA here is from genome assembly GCA_035273125.1 of Gaiellaceae bacterium. Lineage (GTDB taxonomy): Bacteria > Actinomycetota > Thermoleophilia > Gaiellales > Gaiellaceae > Palsa-739. The sequence goes on along the minus strand of DATEPQ010000026.1, from coordinate 5,876 downwards.
TGCGTGGTCCCGCACAGTTCCGCGAGCTGTCGCTGCGAGAGCCCCATCCCGGTGCGCCGCTCGGAGACGCGGTCGGCGATCTGCGCGAAGAACCAGCCGCGGTCTCCCGCGACGATCCGCTCGTGCAGCCGTTCGACCGGCCCTTTTGCCTCTGCGCTTGCCCTCGCCGGCATAGCTACGAAGGATAGCGATTCTGCTATGCCTGCACAGCGAGCTGCGCCGGACGCACCGGATCGCCCACGCGCACGCGTCCCGGGACGGCGACGTCGCAGTACACGCCGAACGGCAGCGGCTCCGCCACGCCGTCGCGGCGGTACCGCGCGAGCGCCTTGAGGGTGTCGAGGTCGGAGACGGCCGTGTCGGGATCGCACGTCGTCACGACACAGCGCCCGACGTCGCCGAGCGGAACGACCACCGCGTCCCCGATCGCGACCCGGTGGCCGAGCCAGGTGTCCTCCTCGTGCGGCTCGACGCCGTCGATCTCGAACAGCATCCGAAAACGGCGCCCATCGACCGGCTCCGTTGCACCGGCCGCCGCGCCCAGGTGATCGAGCGAGCCGCGGGAGACGAGCGTCGCCCACCCGCCGCGGTCGCTGCCGCGGTCCTGCGCGCCGCGCTCCGACCAGAGCAACGTGAGCGGCTCGCCGGCGAACTCCGAGAGCGCCTCCTGCCAGGGCCCGGAAACGAGCCGGGACGGATGCGGCGTGCCGTACAGCTCGGCCTCGAACGGCTCACCCGGCTCCACCTCGCCTTCGGCGACGGAGCCGTCGGGAAAGGCGAGCGCGAGCCGGCGCGAAGCCTCGTCCCATTCCGGCTGCACCCGCATCAGCTGGGGATGGCCCTTCCCGTTCACGAGCCGCCGGTTGCCGTCCACGAGCCAGAAGCGACGGTCGCCCACGACGCCGGCGTGCGTGAGCTCGACCTCGTCGGGATTGACGACGTGCAGCCCCTTCACGGGCGCGGTGCAGATGCGGACGACGCGGCCCTCCACGACCGCAACCTAGCCAAAGAGGGCTCGGCAAAAATCAGGCTGAGCCGCCGGCGCACACTGGTCACCCGCGGAGCGGGGTCCTCAGTCGCGCGAATAGCGCTGCTATTCACGCTCCCTGCGTCCTTGTCAGCGAACGACCATCGCACGCCGACAACGAGCGGATTTTTGCCAAACCCTCTTACTGGGGAGGCTCGCGCACCTCCACGACTTCGCCCCCGCGCCGCACGCCGCTGCCGTCGAGTTCGACGATCCAGAAGTTCCGCCCCGTCACGTGCACGGCCACGTTGTAGACGGGGATGTCGCCGATGCAGCCCTGGAACGAGCCCGCATGGGCGTGTCCGTGCAGGACGAGATCGCAGCCGCTCTCGGCGATCGGCGTGGCGAGCCGCTCGCTGCCGAGGTAGGTGTAGATCCCCGGCGGCTCTCCCTCGAGCGTGTCCACGACCGGCGAATAGTGGAGCAGGACGATCCGGATGTCGCAGTGGACGATCGCCTGCAGCCCGCGCTTGATCGCGTCGGCCTCGGCGCTCGTCTCCGCGTAGACCTTGCGGAGCAGCGGCTCGCCGAAGTCGGGCAGCGCAGAGCCGGGGAAGCCGCCGACGAAGCCCTTCGTCCCGACCACCCCCACCTCGAGGCCGTCGACCTCGCAGCTCGCGCACTCGCGGTCGAGCAGCCGGATGCCCGCCCCGGCGAGGACTTCCCCGAGCTCGTCCGTGCGCTCCGCGTGGTGGTCGTGGTTGCCTAGGACGGCGAAGATCGGCACGTCGAGGTTCCGGCACGAGTCGGCGATCACCTCGGCCTGCTCGGGCTCCCCGCTTGTCGTGAGGTCGCCGGCGAGGAGGATGACGTCGGCCTCGCCCTCGAGGTCGGAGAACGCCCGCTCGACCCGGTCGGCGCTCGCCTCCGAGGCGTGAATGTCGGCTGCGGCCGCGATCCTGACCACGGCCTCATGTTGCGCGATTGGACAAACCGGAAACGACCCGGCGATGCCGGAACCGACGTTCGAGGAGCTGCTCGACGCGATGAAGGCGGGCGCTGGAGCCCTGCAACGCCACGAGATCCCGTTCGTGCTCGGAGGCGGCCTGGCGGCCTGGGCGCGGGGTGGCCCGAAGAGCCAGCACGACGTCGACTTCATGATCCGACCCGAAGACGCCGACGCGGCGCTGGAAGCGATGGAGGAAGCCGGACTGCGAACCGAGCGCCCGCCCGAGGGGTGGCTGTACAAGGCCTGGCACGAGAACGGCGCCCTCGTCGACCTGATCTTCGCGCCGTCCGGAGGGCCGATCACCGACGAGACGATCGACCGCGCGCCGCTCCTCGAGGTCGCCGCGGTGCGCGTGCACGTCTTCACGCTCGAGGACGTGATGACCACGAAGCTCCTGGCCCTGACCGAGCAGGAGCCCGACTTCGCGCAGGTGCTGAGCTACGCGCGGGCGCTACGGGAGCAGATCCACTGGGACGAGGTCCGGTCGCGCAGCGAGGCGTCCCCCTTCGCTCGGGCCTTCTTCACCCTCGTCGAGGGCCTTGGCATCGTCGAGCCGGCGGACTAGAAGAAGATGGCTGCCATTGATGCGGCTAGGCGCGCCGCCTGCGGATCATGTACACCATGGCCAGGCAAAGGGCGCCGCTGACGAGGGCGACGACGGCGCCTCCTCGTCCGAAGCCGCTTTCGGCGGCTCCCAGGGCGAACAGGACGGCGAAGAGCGCGAACCCTGCCGCGATCAGCCAGAGAACGCTCGTCGAGATGAGTTTCCTGCCCGTGATCTTGTAGATCTCGTTGATGAGGAGCAGGCGGGCGACGAGAGTGAGGCAAAACGCCACGACGGCGGTGGTGTGATTCGCCGGGGCCGCAACCGCGGTGTAGAGCAGGAGAAGGATCGCGGAGAATTGGATCGCCGAGACGGGCGCGATCCTCCCGTGAGTGAGTGTGTAGCGAAGGTGCTGCCGGAGATCGGGACTCAGACGGCTTACGAATCTCCAGGCATAGACCGTCGGGACGCTGAGGATGAGCAGGATCAACAGCGACAGGTGCCTGTTCCCCCCGAAGGACGAGGCAGGGACCCGAACGTAGAACCAGCCGCCGATCAAGATGCAGTACGCGAGGCGGGCGAGGAAGACGCGAAGCACGAGTTCGAGGTTGAGACGGCTCACCGAAGCCTGCGGGTCTGTCTGCACGGCAGCCTGGAAGCCTCCTGCGGCGTCCGCCAGTCTGGCGACACCGAAGCGGCTCTTGCTCAACTCGAGGCGTGCTAGCTCGTTGTGCGCTTCGCTGTTCTGGGGGTCCAGGGACAGAGCGGCACGAAAGGCCTCGTCCGCCTCCTTGTGCTTGCCGTTGGCGGCTGCAGCGATGCCGAGAGTGAGATGAGCGTCTGACTCGTGCGGGGCGAGCGCGACGGCCTGTTCCGCAACAGGGATTGCCTCGCGCCGCCGGGACTTGACCTGTGTGAACAGGCGGGCCAGGCAGGCATGGCCTTGCCATTCGCCAGGTGCGAGCTTGATGGCCTCGAGCGCCGCCGCGATCGCTCCTTCGTGATCGCCCTGCACCCCGAGCGCGATGCTGCGCAGCCGGTGCGCCCAGTCCGATTCGGGAGCGGCGGCGACTGCGCGGTCCGCTGCTTCGAGTGCTGATCTGGCGTCCTGACGGCCGAGGTGCGCCTGCGCCAGCAGGCACCAGCCGCGGCCGTTCTCCGGATCTCGGCCGAGGTGCCGGTGGAGCGAAGCCACCGCCTCGTCGAACCTGCCGAGCTCGATCAGAGTGCGGGCGCGCTCGACCTCCAAGCGGTCAGGCGCGGCGTGTTCGCTCATCAGGACTGCCGCCGCTTGCGGAGGTATCCGAGCAGGTCGTCGTAGGTGCCGTCCGCATTCGCGAACTGGGCCACGTTCCGGGCGGTGTCGAGCCACGGCCCGATCGAGGGCCGGACTTCCTTCAGTGCATCCAGGAGGTCCGTCATCTCGATCATCCGGGGCGTGCCGCTGCGGGCCGAGTCGAGCAGCGCGCGCTCGGCTGCCGTCTCCGTGACGTGCGCCAGATCCGCGCCGGAGTAACCGTCAGTGCGACGTGCGAGCTCGCCCAGATCGATATTGGCGATCGGACGATCGCGCAGGTGGTATCGGAAGATCGCCTGGCGCGCCGGCTCGTCGGGCGGAAGCACGAGCACCATTCGATCGAACCGGCCCGGACGGCGAAGGGCGACGTCGACATCCCACGGGTGGTTCGTGGCTCCGAGGACGAAGACGCCCTCGTTGTCGGCGGAGAGGCCGTCCATCTCGGAGAGGAGCTGGTTCACGGTTCCCCTTGCCGCGTTGTGTCTCATGTGGCTGCGCTTCTGACCGAGGGCGTCGATCTCGTCGAGGAACACGACACAGGGAGCGTTGCGACGCGCGGTCTCGAAGATCTCGTGCAGGTTGCGCTCGCTCTGGCCGATGAACATGTCGAGGACGTCGGCGAGGCCGATCGGCAGGAAGTGCGCGCCCATCTCTCCTGCCACCGCACGGGCGATGAACGTCTTCCCACACCCCGGAGGCCCGTACAGGAGCAGTCCGCCGCGGAGCGACTTGCCATACAGCCGCAGGAGCTCCGGGTTCCTGAGGGGAGCGAGAAACGCCGCCTCCAGCCGACCCTTGACCTCCTCCATCCCGCCTACGTCATCGAGGCGGACACCAGCCGACTCGGCCTCGTAGACAGCGCTGGACGGCTCGGACGTGGCGAACATCGGCGGCGCGATGTCCGAGAGCTGCGATTCGAGGTCCCGCAGCACGTCGTCCGTGTCTTGCACGACCCGGGGTGGCGATGCGTCTGCAGAGGGGGCGGCAGGGGATGCTCCGGCGATCACGCGCAGCGCCGTCTCGTTCGACGGATCGCGTTGCAGCACCGCGCCGGCTTCTCGAACAGCTTCTGTGCGGTCGCCCGCCGCTTCGAGCATCTCCGCGAGGTGCGCACGCAGTGCAACATCGTCGGGAGCTGCATCGACGGCAGCACGCAGGCTCAGCAGGAGCGTGTCGGACTCCACCAAGCCTCTATCGGAGTCCGACTCAGCTTCCTTGAGACGTCGAGAGGCGCTCGGCCCGCTCGCCGACCTCCGCCCGGTCGGTTCCGTTCGTCAGGGACGAAGCCCTAGAAGAAGAAGCTCGACCAGGCGGCCCACCAGTCATCGCCACGGACGATGATGCTGAGCGGGCCCGTCACCTCGACCCCCTTTCGGTTCGCGTACTCCTGTAGGCGGTCGGGCGTCGTGAAGTCGATCGCGATCTCGCAGGGCTTGCCCGGGTCGTAGGGCGCGACGGCCGTCAGATCCGAGAGCGCCTTGTACGCACCCTCCTGGATCAGCGAGCGGGCCCGCTGCGGCGTCTGCATCCGCGCGCTGAAACGGCCGAGCCCCTCCTTGACCTCGACGGTGGTGAGGCCGTCGCCGAGCAGCACCTTCCCTTCCCTACACACTGCACGGTCGCCGGTGACGAGGAGGACGGGAACCCCGAAGTGGCCGCAGAGCGCCGCGTTGATCCCGGTCTCGCCCACGAGCGTGCCGTTGAAGCTGAGGCGCTGCCACGCCTGACCCGAGACGGTGTGCGACAGGACTCCGTCGGGGGTTCCCGCCATCGCGTGCATACCGACGAATAGCGCGGCGTCGCAGCCGGACTCGAGGAAGGCGGTGTACTCCGTCCACTCCTGCTGTACGACGTACTCGCACGTCGGCTCGAGGAGGTCCGGGACGAGCGAGTTGAAGTCGTAGGCGCCGCCGGCGCCGTGGCAGTCCATGACGACGACCTCCGTCGCGCCGGCGTTCTTCGCGCCGCGCACGGCCGCGTTGATCTCCTCGGTGTACAGGACGCGTCCTTCGTCGTAGAGCTTCTCGCCGCCGGAGGTCTGCTCCCACTTGACGATCCC
>DATEPQ010000025.1:0-12080 GCA_035273125.1 Gaiellaceae bacterium | reverse complement strand
TGTGAGGATCCGCTTCGTCTCCCTGGGCGGCACGAAGCGCGAGACCATCTCGACCCGCACCGGGAAGTCGCGGAAGCGCTCGCGGAACGTGTTGTAGTGCTGCTCGGTGAGGATCGTGGTCGGCGCGAGCAGCAGCACCTGCCGGCCGTTGACCGCCACGGCGAACGCGGCGCGCACCGCGACCTCGGTCTTGCCGAAGCCGACGTCGCCGCACACGAGGCGGTCCATCGGGCGCGGCGCCTCGAGGTCCTCCTTCACAGCCTCGATTGCTCCCTCCTGATCCGGCGTCTCGCGATAGGGGAAGCTCGCCTCGAGCTGCGGCAGCCACTCGCTCGACAGGTCGTACGCCACTCCCTCGCGGGTCTGGCGCTGCGCGTAGAGCTGGATCAGGTCGCCGGCGAGCTCGCGAACGGACTCGCGCGCACGGGACTTGAGCGTCTGCCAGGCCTTGCCGCCGAGCTTCGAGAGCGCCGGCGCCGAGGCGTCCGCGCCGACGTAGCGCGAGACCTTGCCGAGCTGCTCGTGCGGGACGTAGAGGCGATCCTCGCCGCGGAACGCGAGCAGGAGGTAGTCGCGCGTGATGCCGGCGACGGTGTTCGTCTCGAACCCGAGCAGCCGGCCGACGCCGTGATCCTCGTGCACCACGTAGTCCCCCGTGCGAAGGTCGGCGAAGGACTGCAGCGCCCGGCCGCCGAGCCGGCGCTCCCGCGGCACGCGCCGGCGGAAGACCTGGTGGTCGGGCAGCAGGACCAGGCCGAGGTCGCGCCAGACGAGGCCGCGGCGCGCCGGCGCGACGGCGAACATGAGCTCGGGCTCCTCCGGCAGCTCGTCGCCGGGCTCGAGGACGCGTGCCTCGACCCGACGCAGGAGATTCTGGGTGCGCAGCGCCTCGCCGCGATGCGGGAACGCGACGACGACCCGCTGGCCCGAGCGAAGGAGCGCCGCCAGCTCGCTCTCGGCCTCGGCGAGGCCGCGCGCGGCGATCGCGGGCCGCTGGGCCTCGAACGCGAACGGCTGGGACTGCGGGAACGGGTCGAGCTCGGTCGAGCCGGCGAGCGAGGGCGGCTCGAGGAGGCCGTCCTCCTCCCAGACCCGGCGCACGTCGTCCGGCTGGAAGACGAAGTCCGGCGACCGGTCGAGCGGTGGCACGAGGTCCTCCGGAGCCGGACGCGCCACCGGCTCGTCATCCTCTGCAAGTAACAAGTTGTCACTAAGTTCGACAGTGTCTGCTCGGCGCTCGGCCGCCGGGTACAGGGCCGCCTCGGCCACCGGATGGAGAGCGCGCTGCGTGAAGGGCGAGAAGGCTCGCACCGACTCGATCTCATCGCCGAAGAACTCGACGCGCAGCGGCTCGCGGCCCGTTGTCGGGAAGACGTCGACGAGGCCGCCGCGGACTGCGAACTGGCCGCGGTCGTCCACACGCTCCACGCGTTCGTAGCCGGCGAGCGCGAGCGACTCGGCCAGCCCTTCGACGCCCGGCTCGATGCCGGGCCGCACCTCGATCGGCTCGGGCCGTGTCTCCGTCGGCGGGAGCCCTTCGGCGAGTGCCCTCGCCGACGCGCACACGAGCCCGCCGCGCGCGAGCACGTGCAGCGCCCGGGCCCGCTCGCCCACGAGGTGTGGAGGCGGCGCGAGTCCCGACTCCCACGTGACGCCCCGGCTCGGGAGCAGTCCAACCGCCTCGTCGCCGAGGAACCAGGCCGCCGCCTCTGCCGTGTCGCGCGCGTCCGCGTCCTCCGGCACGAGGACGACGAGCCCTCGTTCCAACCGCTGGTGGAGCGTCGCGAGCAGCAGCGGCAGCGCCGGCTCCGACACGCGGGCGCGAGTCGGCAGGGCCTCCGCGAGCTCGGCGAGACGCTCGTGCTCGACGAGCTCCTGGACGAATGCGTGCAGTACCGGGCGGTCCATGACGAAGGGCGGAACCGGCCGGTTCCGCTCGGGTCGATGGTAACGAGCCGCTCCGAGGCGTACGCTCCAGGACGTGCGTGGGGTCGGTCGCTTCGGGCCGTTGAAGGAACGGCAGTTCAGACTGCTCTGGTTCGCGCGTACCGGCTCGGTGGTCGGCGACTCGCTCATCCCGGTCGCTCTCATCTGGGCGGCCGGCCGCGAGCTCGGTGAGGGCGCCACGGGCGTCGGGCTCGTGCTCGCCTGCTACACGTTCGGAGGCGCAGCTGTCACGCTCGCCGGCGGCGTGTGGGCGGACCGTCTGCCACGACGAGCCGTGATGATCTGCGCCGACCTGGTCCGTGCGGGCACGCAGACCGCGACCGCGGTGCTGCTGTTCGGTGGGGCCGCGCATGTCTGGGAGCTCGCCGTGCTGCAGGGAACCGCCGGGGCAGCCGCCGGTTTTTTCAATCCCGCCTCGAAAGCGCTCATCCCCCAGACCGTCGGCTCCGGAGCCCTGCAACAGGCGAACGCGCTGATCTCGCTCTCCCGCAGCTCCGCGAACGTCTTCGGCCCGGCCCTGTCGGGAGTGATCGTCGCGGTGGCGGGCGCCGCGTGGGTGTTCTCGATCGACGCCGCGAGCTTCCTCGTCAGCGCGGTCTTCGTCGCCGCGATGCGCGTCGGGCCGTATGCCAAGCCGGTTGCCCAGCGATTCTCGCGCGAGCTGGCGGAGGGCTGGCAGGAGGTGCGCCGCCATCGCTGGCTCACAGCCGGCTTCCTCGGCTATGCGGTCGGCAACTTCGGCGTCGGCGTGTACATCGTCGTCGGCTCCCTCGTTGCCTTCGACCACCTCGGCGGTGCGCCCGCCTGGGGCCTGATCGTCGGCTCCGCAGCGTTCGGCGGCATGCTCGGCGGCTTCATCGCATACCGGATCCGCCCGAGCCATCCCGTCTCGATGGCCTTCGCGATCTGGACGCTGTGCGCGCTGCCGGCCTTCGCGCTCGTCCGGCCCTTCCCGCTTCCGGCCGTGATGGCGTGCGCTCTCCTCTTCGGCGGCTCGATCCTCGTGGGCAACACGCTCTTCGAGACCGCGATGCAGCAGGAGGTGGAGCCTCGCCGGCTCGCGCGCGTCGCCTCGATCGACCTGATGCTGTCGCTGTGCCTGATGCCGGCGGGTCAGCTGCTCGCCGGCGCCATCTCGAACGCGCTCGGAGTGGACGCGACGCTGGTACTGGCGGGGACGCTGATGTGTGTGCCGAACTTCCTCGTCCTCGTGCTCGTGCCGGAGGTTCGCAGCGTGCAGCGTCGCGAGGAGCCGTCGACGGAGCCGGAACCGGAACCCGCGCTCTCAGGTCTCTAGCGCCGGCTCCGGCACCCGCTCCTCGCGGATGAACAGGGCGCGCCGGGTCCAATGCGGCAGCCACCAGTTCCACCGCCCCATCAGTGCCATCACCGCAGGTACGAGCAGAGCCCGGATCACCGTGGCGTCGAAGATGATCCCCGCCGCGAGCCCGACGCCGAAGACCTTGATCTCGTAGCCCGGGCTCGACGACAGGACCAGGAACGCGAACATCAGGATGAGTGCGGCACTCGTCACGAGCTTGCCGGTGCGGGCCAGGCCGAGCTCGATCGCGCGGCCGGTCGAATTGGTCTCGTCATACGCCTCGCGCATCCGGGTGAGCATGAAGACCTCGTAATCCATCGAGAGGCCGAAGAGGAAGGCGAAGATCATGAGTGGGATCCAGGCGGTGACGGCCCCCGTCGCATGGATGTCCCAGAGGGACGATCCGTGGCCTTTCTGGAAGATGACGACGATGATCCCGTACGCCGCCCCGAGCGAGACGAGGTTGAGGATCACGGCCTTGACGGCCAGCACGATCGAACGGAACGCCCGCGTCAACAGGACCAGAGTGAGGATCAGGACGAACGCGAGGACATAGGCGAAGTTCCCGTACACGGCGTGCACGAAGTCGCGGTCGACAGCCGGCACGCCGCCGAGTGTCCCTTCGGTGCCCCGCAGCGAGGCGTTGACACGATTGATGACTCCCTGGATCCCAGGCGCCGCACCGTCGATGGCCGGGAACGCTTCTACGAGCGTGTCCTGTCCGCGATGCCAGCCGGGGCCGGGCGGAACCGTAGCCCCGAGGATGCCCGGGACGGTGCGCTGCTTCGCAGCGACTGCCTGTGCGTCACCGCCGTGCTCGACCAGCGTCACGAACGGCTTCATCACGCCGGGCGAGATGCCCGCGTCGGAGAGCAGCGTCCGCCCGGCGATCGCGGTGCCGCTTCCGGGGAAGTTCTTCAGCTGCGACTCGTTCGGATTGAGCTGGACTCCGTACCCGATGAGGATCGCGACGATCGTGAGTCCGACAGCCGCCACGGCCCACGGCCTGAGCAGGACGAAGCGCGCCCAGCGCCCCCAGGCCCCGTCCTCCGGATGGCCATGGTCGACGAAGCGCCTGGGCAAAAGCCGCACGCTGTTGATCCGCTCACCCAGCACCGCGAGCAGGGCCGGCATCAGCGTGATCGCGGCGACCACCGAGACCGCCGGGATCAGCATCCCGCCGATCCCGATCGAGCGGATGAACGGCAGCGGCAGGATGATCATCGACAACAGGCCGACCGCCACGGTCGAGCCCGACACGATCACCGACCGGCCGGCATGCGTCATCGTCGCGACGAGCGCCGTCTCGACGTCCTCTCCCTCCCGCAACTCGTCGCGGAAGCGGAAGATCATCAGCAGCGCGTAGTCGATCGCAACGCCCAGGCCCACGAGCGCGATCAGGAACTGGACGATGATCGAGACGTTCGTGATGTAGGTGAGCACCCAGACGAGCGTGAAGGTGTTGAGGATCGCGCCGACCGCAACCGCAACAGGCATCAGGACCGCGGGCAGCGTCCCGAAGACGAAGAGGAGGATCACGATCGCGCCGAGCCCTCCGATCATCGCCTCGAGCAGAACGCTGCTGTTGCCACCGCCTTCCGAGCTCGCCTCCTCGAGCGGGTCGTGACCTGTCACCTCCACCTCGATCCCGCTCGGCAACCCGCGCGCCGCGGCAGCGCGCATGGTGTCTGCGCGGCTCGTGGTCGAGAACGTCGAGGTCCCCGGCGGATAGACCTCCTCGAAGGTGGTGTGCCGGTCCGTCGAGACGTACATGCGGTCATGCGTCGAGAAGTACGAGCTCGACCGGGAACCGGGAAGAGCCGCTGCCGCACGCTGCATCGCGGCGGCGATCGCCGTGTTCTTCGTCGCGTCACCGGCCGTGTGGAACACGACGACGTTCGGCGGCCGGATGCCGGTGCCGAACGCCTTCAACGTCCGCTGGTTCGCCTCGTAGGCCGACTTGCCGGGGATCGAGAAGCTCTGGTACCAGCGCTTCGAGACCTGGCTGGCGGAGAAGGCGCCGAAGAGCGTGAGCGCGGCCCAGGCGAAGATGACCTTCCGGCGATGACGTGAGACGACGTGTGCGAGACGAGCCAGCATGATCTCCTTTCGAGGTTAGTCACGACCTGAGACCCCTCGCGGCGAGCGATTTCATCCCTCGGTCCGCGCGGCCGGCTAGCGCCGGTTGATCTGAAGCTGAGTGCGCTCGACGCCTTCGGAGAGAAGTAGCTCGACGGCGTCGGCCGCGCGCGCGACGAGCGCGTCCGGATCGTCGTGCGGCTCGAAGTTCGCAAGCAGCCAGTCGGCGAGCGGACGCGGGTCGCCCCGTTCCGGGCGGCCGACGCCGATGCGCAAGCGCAGGAAGTCCTGCGTGCCGAGCTCGCGCGCGATCGAGCGCAGCCCGTTGTGGCCGGCGAGGCCGCCTCCCACCTTCAGCTCGAGCCGGCCCAGGTCGAAGTCACCCTCGTCGTGGACGACGAGTACCTCGCTCGGCTCCAGCTTGAAGAATGCCGCCGCGGGGCCGACCGAGCGCCCGGAGTCGTTCATATACGTCTCGGGCTTCAGCAGCGCGACCCGCTCGGGGCCGACGCGCATCTCCGCCATCTGGCCCGAGAACTTCCCGCGCCAGGAGCCCCCGTGCCGCCGTGCGAGCTCGTCCATGACCAGCCAGCCGGCGTTGTGCCGGTTTCGCGCGTGCTCCCGGCCCGGGTTCCCCAGACCGGCGACGAGATACAAGAGCTAGCCCTCGGTCGTGCCCTGGTCGCCGGCGGCGTCCGCCTCCGGCTCGGCGGGCTCCCCGGCTGCACCCTCGGCAGCCTCGCCCTCGGTCGGCTCCTCGCCCTCCTCGCCCTCGGCCTCCAACGCGGCGAGCTCCTCCTCGGTGGGCTCGGGCTCGGCGACCTTCGTCGGCGCGGTGACCGTGGCGACGACCATTTCGGGATCGTCCAGGAGGGTCGCGCCTTCCGGCGCCGTGAGGTCGGAGATACGCAGCGTGCCGCCGATCTCCATGCCCGAGACGTCGAGGTCGATGTGCTCCGGCATCTCGAGCGGCAGCGCCTCGACCGTGACCTCGCGCAGCGGCTGCGAGAGCACACCGCCCTCGCGCACGCCCGGCGCGTCGTCGCCGCCCAGAAGCTGGACGGACACCGAGGCCTGGATCGGCTTGTCGAGCCGCACCTCCTGCAGATCGACATGCGTGACGCCGCCCCGCACGGGATCCACCTGGTACTCCTTGAGGATCGAGGCGTGGGTCTGGCCCTTCCCGTCGATCTCGACGTCGAGGATCGAGTGCAGCCCGGCCGCGCCCGTCAGCGCGCGCCGCAGCTCGCGCTCGGCGATGCAGATCGCGACGGGCTCGCCGTTGCCGTAGAGGACGCCCGGCACGAGCCCCTCCTTGCGCAGGCGGCGCGACTCGGCCGAGCCGAGCCTCTCGCGCTGGGCGACCACGAGTTTCGTCCGTTCTCCGGCCATTCCGGCGGCGGAGTGTAGCCGAGCTAGGGCTTGTGACGCATGCTGCGCGGGCCGTGGTACGGCCGCATCCGCCAGCCCCCGCGGCGAAACTCGCCGTGCGGCGTACCCGCGAGTGCTCGGACCATGTACCCGTGCCAGATCTGGGCGGGGAACGTGGCTCCCTGCACCTGGATCCCATGCACGTTCGCCATCGACCGCTCGCGCCGCGGATAGCCGACCCACGTGACGGTCGTGAGGCTGGGCACGTAGCCGGCGAACCACGCATCGGTCCAGTTCGTCGTCGTCCCGGTCTTCCCGGCCGCATGACGGCCCGGCAGCTGGGCGGCGACCCCGGTCCCGGCAAGCACGTTCTGCTCGAGCACCTTCGTCACCGTCCAGGCGACGCCCGGCGGGAGGACGCGGTGGGCGTCGTGGGCTCCCCAGCCCTGTGTCTCGTCGATCTTCCCGTCGGGGAGGACGACCTTCCGGATCGCGTACGGCGCGTGGTAGACCCCGCCCGACGCGAGCGTCGCGTAGGCGGAGGCGAGGACGAGAGGCGTGACGGAGTTCGAGCCGAGCCCGATCGAAGGGATCGGTTGGAGCGGCGAGGTGATTCCCATCAGGTGGGCCACCGTCGCGACGCTCCGGGGCCCGACGTCGAGCGTGAGCTTCGCGTAGACGACGTTGTCCGAGAGGAGCGTCGCCTTCGTGAGCGTCTCGGGGCCGAAATACCGGTTCTCGTAGGTGTGCGGAGTCCACGGCCTCGACTGCGGCGTCGGCTGGAACGTGAACTTCGACGACTTGTACCAGGTGGTGTCCGGGTCGGCGTGGTGCAGCCAGACGGCGTCGGTGAGGACGAACGGTTTGAAGGCGGAGCCCGTCTGCCGCGCCCCGTTCGCCGGCAGGTCGAACTGGAGCTCGTGCCCGTGCCAGCTCGAGGCGAGCGCCCTGATCGCTCCGCTGTGCGGATCGATCGAGACGAGCGCCGAGGCCGGATCTCCGGGCCGGCCCAGGGCGCCGCGCATCGTGTTCAGCGCGATGGTCTGGTCGTGGGGGTCGACGGTCGTGTAGATGCGCAGCCCGCCTCCCTCGACCGTGCTGCGCGGGTACTTGCGCAGCAGCTGAGACTCGACGTAGCGGAAGAAGTTCGGCATGCGCACGACCCGGTAGCGGTGGCCCGGATGAAGGCCGAGCGGCCGGCGCACGAGCCGGCGATAGCGCTCCGCCGAGAGCGAGCCGTCGCGACGCATCGCGCGCAGCACCTCGTTCCGCCGCGTCAGCGCAGCCTGCGGGTGCACGGCCGGGTCGTACGCCGAAGGCGCCTGCGGGAGCCCGGCGAGAAACGCCGCCTGGCCAGGCCCGAGCCGGGAAGCGGGCACGCTGAAGTACGTCCGGGCGGCCGCCTCGATCCCGAGCGCGTGATGGCCGTACGGGATCCGGTCGAGGTATCCGATCAGGATCTGCCTCTTCGAGAACGCCTTGGTCAGCTTGAGCGCGAGACACGCCTCGAGCCGCTTGCGGGCCAGCGTCTTGTCGTGGTTGAGGTAGAGGTTGCGGACGAGCTGCTGGGTGATGGTCGAGGCGCCCTGGGCCGCGCGCCCCGCCGAGAGATCCGCGAGCGCGGCCCGCGCGATGCTCGTGTAGTCGAGGCCGTCGTTCCTCCAGAACGTGCGGTCCTCGGCTGCGACGGTCGCTCGCTTGATCCACGGGGACACGGCGCCGTATTCGACCGGCTGCCGGTGGAGCGGGGCGGGGATCGCCCCGAGGAGGTAGCCGTTGCGCGCGTAGACGAGCGAGGTCGTGGGCTCGGGCTTCACCGCCCGGCCGTCGAGCGTGCAGTTCTGGAGTGCGCCCTGCACCGCCTTGCCCGCGGCCACGGCTGCGCCCACCAGCGTGGCGAAGCCGAGCACGAGCACCGTGAGCAAGACGGCACGTGCGGCAGAGCCGCCGCTGCCGCTGCCACGGCGCCGCCGCCGCGCGGCGAGCAACGCGAGCAGCAGGTCGTCGTCATTCCGGCGCCGGGAACGCCGTCCCGGGTGGGCCATCGAACCCCTTCCGCTATGGCTTGTAAGCGGTAAACGAGACTCCGGCGCAGGCGGATGCTCTGCATCTACCGTGCCCGCATGGACTTCGAGGGCCTACTCGCGGACTGGAGCGGCGAGCACGCGGTCGTCCGCCACGACCCCGAGAGCGGCGCCTGGATGTTCGTTTGCGTCCATTCCACCGTGCTCGGCCCCGCCGGCGGCGGCACGCGGATGCGCGTCTATCCCTCACCCGCCGACGGCCTCGCCGACGCGATGCGCCTCTCGGGCGCGATGACGTGGAAGATGGCCGGGGCCGGGATGCCGCGCGGCGGCGGCAAGGCCGTGCTCGCGGTGCCTCAGCTTCCCAGCGGCGAGCCGCGCCGCCGCCTGCTCCGGCGCTACGGCGAGCTCGTGGCCTCGCTCGGCGGCAGCTACCGCACCGCCGGCGACATGAACATCTCGCCCGAGGATCTCGACGTCGTCGCCGAGACCTGCCCGTGGGTCTACGGGACCACCGGCCGCGGCGGCAACAGCGGCCGCGGCACCGCCCGCGGCGGATTGTACGCAATCCGCGCCACGGTCGAGCACGCCTTCGGCTCGCCCGACCTGGCCGGGCGCAGCGTGCTCGTGCAGGGAGCCGGGGCCGTCGGCGCGACTCTGGCGCGGGAGCTGACGGCCGTCGGCGCGCGCGTACTCGTGAGCGACCTCGACGAGTCGCGGGCTGCCGCGACCGGCTGCGAGACGGTCTCGCCCGACGCCGCGCTCGAGACCGAGGTGGACGTCTACTCGCCGTGCGCGGTGGGCGGCACCCTCGACGCGGACTCGATTCCGCGTCTCGCTTGCCGCGCGATCGCCGGCTGTGCAAACAACCAGCTCGCGGACCCCGAGGACGCCGAGCGGCTGCAGGAGCGCGGCATCCTCTACGCGCCCGACTACATCGTCAACGCCGGCGGCATCATCCAGCTGATCGGGCTCGAGGACGAGGGCTGGGACGAGGCGCAGCTCGAAGCGCGGCTCGCGGGGATCGGCGACACGTTGCGCACGCTCTTTGCCGAGGCGAACGCACACGGGCTCACGCCCGCCGAGGCCGCCGACCGGCTCGTGCGCAGGCGACTCGCCGCCGGCTAGCTGTTCGTAATCGAAATCGGCGTCCCGAGCGGCACGTAGCGGCGCAGCTTGAGGGCGGTGCGAGCCGAGACGCGGATGCAGCCATGGGAGACGCGCTTGCCGAGGAGCCACGGCTCCGGCGTGCCGTGGATGCCGAAGACGCCCCCACCCGGCCACTCGGTCAGCCGCGAGTAGCCGCTCGTCTCCACCGCAAAGACCGTCAGAAACTTGTCGTGGTGCGGGACGAAACGCGCGGTGGCGTAGTAGAGACCGAGCGGCGTCGGCATCCCGGGCCGACCGACCGCGATGATCGCGTGCCAGACGCGGTTGCCGTGCCAGTAGAGGTCGATCGTCCGCGAGCGCCGATGCACCAGCACCTTCGCGATCGTCGGCCGTACGTTGGCGGCCCAGGCCGGGATCCAGCCCATCCTCCCGTTCGGCCGGCCAGGGACGCTGATCCGGTACCAGGTCTGCCCATCCGATCCTGTCCGGCTGGACACCGCGAAGATCTCCTGGCGGCGGAAGTCGCGCCGGAACTCGCGCATGAGCCGGAGCACCCGGGCCTGCGGATCCGGATGCGCGCGAACCCGAACGGCGCTCACCGTCAACGTGCCCGCGGCGGGAAAGGTGGTCGCGACTGCGTCGCCGCCCTGAGCCGGGCGCACGAAGAGGACCGCGACAACGATGACCAGCAGCAGCAGTGCCGTTCCGACTGACAGAGCCGGACCCCTCGAAGCGCCCATCTCCAGACCTCATTCTCCCGTCGGCCGGACATCCAATCGTCAAGCCGGTGCAAGGAGAATATCGTAATCCGTTAGACCGCTGGTGGTGCTCGGGCTCAGACCCTGACGGTCACACGCAGGTAGGCGGCTTCGATGCGTGTCCCATCACCGCTCTCCGCCAGGTTGTGCTCATTGACGAGCGCCTCGAGCTCGGCGTGTAGCTCGGCCTCGCGGCCGTCGGCGGCGGCCGCGGCGTAGGCGTTCATCGTCGGCCCGTAGTAGTCCCGGAAGTCGGCGAGGTATTCCGAGGGTGTGAGCGGCGACTCGAACACGTACATCACTCGCTCGCACGTGATGTTCTCCGCCGGGATGCCCGCGGCACCGAACCGCTCGAGCACGTGCTCCTCGATCCCCCACGTCATCGGGCTGATGAAGCCCTCCGGCGGAGGCGGCGAGTACGCCATGCTGACCCGCAGGAGGTTGGCGACGAACGTCGGGTCGCCCGGGATCCAGTTGCCCATCACGATTCGCCCGCCGGGCCGAGTCACGCGGACGACCTCCTTCGCGACGTCGAACGGCTTCGGGGCGAACATCGCACCGAAGATCGAGACGACGAGATCGAAGCTGTCGTCGGCGAGGTCACGGAGATCGGTTGCGTCGCCCTGCTGGAAGCGCAGGTTGGCGAGACCGAGTTCCCTGACCCGGGCGTTCCCCGCAGCGACGAGGTTCTCCGCGATGTCGACGCCGAGCACGTTCGCTCCGAGCTGAGCCTCCGGTACGGCAGTCGTGCCGTCACCGCAGCCGAGATCGAGGACGTCGAGTCCCGGTGTCACGCCGAGCGAAGCCACGAGCGCCTCGCCGCTGCCGCGCATCGACGCGGCGATCCGCGTGAAATCCCCCTTCTCCCAGAGCGCCTTGTTCGGGTTCACGGGCGGGTCGGCCTGGGTGTTCGTCGACATGGCGATTCGGCTCCTTTCGCGTCGCTCTCACCGCGATCATCTCCTACCGCGGGCGGCGGCACAACGGGCCAACGGTCTCGGCCGTCGTCGTCGTCGAGCGAAGGCTCAGAACAGCTGGTTCTCGCCGCCGAAGATCGCCGAGACGGAGTCGTCGGCGAAGACGTTCATGATCGTCTCGGCCAGGAGGCCGGCCACAGGCAGGACGGTGAGGTTCGGCGGGGCCTCGAGCCGGTTCACCGGCACCGTGTCCGTGATCACGATCCCCTCGATCGGCGCGTCGTGGAACTTCGCCAGCGCGCCGCCGCAGAAGACGCCGTGCGTCGCGTAGACGTAGACCTCCTTCGCTCCCTGCGCGAGCAGCGCGTGCACGTTCGCGATCAGGGTGCCGCCCGTCATGATCACGTCGTCACCGACGATCGCGATCTTGTCGCGCACCTTGCCGGTCACCTCGGTGATCTCCGCCTGGTCGCGGGCCGGCCTGGTCTTGTGCATGATCGCGAAGTCGCCCTCGATCATGTTCGCGAAGCGGACGGCGACCTTCGCGCGGCCT
>DATEPQ010000024.1:0-4871 GCA_035273125.1 Gaiellaceae bacterium | reverse complement strand
GAGGTTCACTCCGCGGCGCTGCAGTACGTGCGCAAGGTCAGCGGCATGACGAAGCCGTCGAAGGCGAACGAGGCGGCCTTCGACCGCGCCGTGCACGAGATCGCCCACATCACGGAGCACCTCCTCGCCGACCTCGTCACGACCGCCGCGCCGAAGGACCGCGAGCTCGAGGCGGAGCGCCGCCGCGCTCGCGCCGTCGCCCGCTTCGGCTAGCGGCCGGGCTCGAGGTAGCGGCCGGGCTCGAGGTAGCGGCCGAACCACTCGAGGATCGCCTCGAACCGCTGCACGCGGTGGATCGGCGACCCGGAGCGGGACAGCTCGTGGCTCTCGGCCGGGAACCGGAGCATCTCGACCTCCTTGCCGAGCAGGCGGAGCTGGATGAACAGATGCTCGCCCTGCTCGACGTTGCAGCGTAGGTCGGTCTCGGAGTGGACGATGAGCAGCGGCGTCTCGATGTCACGCGCGTAGGTGGCCGGCGACATCCGCAGCCAGGCGTCCACGTCCTCCCACATCGGCCCGCCGAACTGGCGCTCGAAGACCCAGAACAGGTCGCTCGAGCCGAAGGCGCTCACGAGGTGGTTGACCGACCGCTCGGAGAGCGCCGCCTTGAACCGCTTCGTGTGTCCGACGATCCACGAGGTCAGGTAGCCGCCGTACGAGCCGCCCAGGACGCCGAGCCGGTCCGCGTCGAGGAACGGGTACGTCTCCAGGGCCGTGTCCACGACGCCCATCACGTCCTCGAAGTCGACCGTGCCCCAGCCGGGGCCGTCCCCGTTGCCCGTGCCGCGGATCGCGCGTCCCCACTCCTCGGAGTAGCCGGAGCCGCCGCGGGGGTTCGAGAAGAGGACGCAGTAGCCGGCTCCCGCATACACCTGAACCTCGTCGAAGAAGCCGGTGCCGTACTGCGAGAACGGGCCCCCGTGGATCGTGAGGAGCACCGGGTACCGCTTTTGCCCGTCGAAGTCGGGCGGACGCACGAGCCACGCGTCGACCTCGGTGCCGTCGGCGGACTTCGCCGTGAACCGTTCGACGGCGGCGAGCTCGCGACCCGCGACGAAGTCGTCGCAGACCGAGGTGATGCGTCTCCCGTCCCCGGTGAAGAGCTCGTGGGGCCGGTCGTACGTGCTCGCGGTGTGGACGAGCACGCCGTCGACGAGGTCGAAGAGGCCGGTGAACTGCTCGCCGCCGACGAGGAGCTCTGGCTCGGCCGAGCCGTCCGCCGCGACCGTGTAGAGATGGACGTTGCCGCCGTCCTCCACTGCGAAGGCGACGCGGTCGCCGTTCCAGACCGGCTCGCGGGCGAGCGGGAACGGAGCGCACTGCCGGTCGAGCGAGGCCGTGAGGACGCGACGGCCGCTCCCGTCCGCGTTCATCACTGCGATCTGGCTGTGGTGGGGGTACGTGCCGTCCTCGGGCGCGTAGATGTAGGCGATGCGCGAGCCGTCGGGAGAGAACGAGGCGTTGCTCGCGGACTCGTCCGGCTGCGACAGCCGCTTCGGCTCGGCGCCTGCGGAATCCAGCTCGAGCTCGTAGAGCGCCTCGACGAACTCGACGTCCCAGCGGTCGCCCCGCATCGACCAGAAGACGATCCGCTTGCCGTCGGGCGACCACGCCGGGTTGTCGTTCTCGCAGTCGCCGTCGGTGAGTTGCCGCTCGTCGCCGCCGCCGAGGCCGACGACGAAGAGATGCTTGCGGCGGTCGCCGATCCAGCCGACGCTGTCGAGCTTGAAGAAGACGCGGGTGAAGCGGCGCGGCGCCCGCTTGCGGTCGTCCTCCTCCTCGTACGCCTCGTCGGGCACACGGCGCGCAAAGGCGATACGGCTCGAGTCGGGAGACCACGCGATCGACTCGACGCTCTCCTTCCCGTCCGTCAGCTTCCGAGGCTCGCCGCCGTCGGCGGGCATGACGTAGAGCTGTCCCTTCGCCTTCTTCTCTTCGCCCTCGCGATTCGAGACGAAGGCGAGCCAGCGCCCGTCGGGAGACCAGCGCGGCGAGCCGTCGTTGCGCTCGCCGGAGGTGAACTGCCTCGGCTCCTCTGAGCCGTCGAGCGCCGCCACCCAGATCGCGGTGCGGTAGGCATTTGCCTCCTCGTCGGTCCGGCTGACGACGTAGGCGACGCGCCGGCCGTCGGGAGAGAGGCGCGGGTCGCCGACGCTCGTGAGCGCATAGACGTCCTCGGGCTTCATGCCGGCCACCGAGGCGCGACTCTAGCGGGGCCGGACGCCGCCGGTTTCAGTGGGGCCGTGGGCGGGGATCGTGACGTATCGGACAAGCAGGAGGCGTCGTGCAATCCGAGTTCGAGATCGACCCTGCACTCGACGAGCCGCTGGAACGGGCGAGGGTCGACGAGGAGCAGTCGCTCGAGGACGAGCTCGCGCAGGCGGCGCAGTTCGAGTTCCGTCAAGCGGCGCCCATTCCGGACGAGCCGCTTCACTAGCGCAGGTTCCCGGCGCCCTATCCTGTGCGGGACGCGGGCGTGGCGGAACTGGCAGACGCGGCGGGTTTAGGTCCCGTTGGGCCGCGAGGCCCTTGGAGGTTCGAGTCCTCTCGCCCGCATCAGCTCGGAGGCGCGCACGGCGTACACCATCGCGGAGAAGATCGTGAGCCAGATGGCTCCGGCGAGGCCGAGCAGGCTCAGGTTCCAGGCGCTCACGTGCCTCGACCGTTCGACCTCGCCCGCCCGCTCCCTGCTTGAATGGCTGGGTGGAGGCCCAGGTCGAGGAGCTGCCGGAGAATCGCGTCCGGCTAACTGTTCAGGTTCCGTCGCACGACGTTCACCACGCCGTCGAGCACGCTGCCGACGACCTCGCGCAGAGCGTCAAGGTGCCCGGGTTCCGCAAGGGCAGGGTGCCGCGCCAGGTCCTGCTCCAGCGGGTGGGCCGCGAGCGGTTGATGACCGAGGCGGTCGAGAGCCACATCGGCGGCTGGTTCTGGAACGCGGCCGCGCGTAGCCGCGTCCGGCCGGTCGCCCAGCCCGAGTACGACTTCGAGCTCCCCGCCTCCGACGACCAGGACTGGGAGTTCACCGCCACCGTCACGGTGCAGGCGAAGCCGAAGCTGCCCGACTGGAAGGAGCTCGAGGTCGGCGCCGCCGAGGTCGAGGTGCCCGAAGACCTCGTCCAGCACGAGCTCGACGCGCTGCGGGCGACGGTCGCCGAGCTCGTCCCGGTCGAGGGCCGCCCGGTCGGCCCCGAGGACACCGTCGTGGTCGATCTCGTAGCCGAAGAGGAGACTCGGCGCGACTACGTGGTCGACCTGGGCCGCGGCGCGGTCGTGGAGGAGGTCGAGCAGGGCCTCGTCGGCATGAACCCCGGCGAGACGAAGGAGATCGCGTTCGAGCTCGCTGACGGCGCGTCGCAGACCCTGACTGCGACGGTCAAGGAGATCAAGGAAAAGGTGCTGCCCCCGCTCGACGACGACCTCGCCCGCTCCGCGAGCGAGTTCGAGACCTTCGCCGAGCTGCGGGCGGACATCGAGTCGCGCCTCCGCGAGCAGATCGAGGACGAGGTCGAGACGCAGTTCCGCGCCAACGCGGCCGACGCGCTCGTGGCCGCCTCGAGGGTCGAGGCTGCGGGGCCTCTCGTCGAGTCCCGCACCCGCGAGCTGCTGCGCGGCTTCGCGCGTCAGGTCGAGGCCCGCGGCGTCCCGCTCGAGACCTTCCTCGCCATGACGGGCCAGCAGCCCGAGGAGCTCGTCGCCCGTCTGCAGGACGAGGCGCAGCGCTCCGTCGCCCGCGAGCTGGTGCTCGATGCGGTCGCCGAGCAGCTCGGGGTCGACGTGCCGGACGCCGACGTCGAGGAGCTCGTGCGCGAGCAGGCCGAGGCGGTCGGCGACGACGCCGACGAGATGCTCCTGGCGCTGCGCGAGAGCGGCCGGTTCGAGTCGCTGCGCGAGGATCTCCGGCTCCGCAAGGCGCTCGACCACGTGGCCGGCGAGGTGAAGCGCATCCCCCTCGCGCAGGCCGAGGCGCGCGAGGCGATCTGGACGCCCGACAAGGAGAATCCCCCAGGAGAGACGAAACTCTGGACCCCCGACCAGCCGCAAAGCGAAGGAGCACGATCATGAACCCGCCGACGAATCTCGTCATCCCGTCCGTCATCGAGCAGACCTCGCGCGGCGAGCGCTTCTTCGACATCTACTCGCGCCTGCTCAACGAGCGGATCATCTTCCTGGGGACGCCGATCGACGACCAGGTCGCCAACCTCGTCGTCGCCCAGATGATCCATCTGGAGTCCGAGGATCCCGACAAGGACATCAACATCTACATCAACTCGCCGGGCGGCTCCGTCTACGCGGGCCTCGCAATCTACGACACGATCCAGTTCATCAAGCCGGACGTCGCGACCACCTGCGTCGGCATCGCGATGTCGATGGGCGCGCTGCTTCTTGCAGCCGGCACGGAGGGAAAGCGCACTGCTTTGCCGAATGCCAAGATCCTGATCCACCAGGTATCCGGCGGCTTCCAGGGCCAGGGCACCGATATCGAGATCCAGGCCAAGGAGACCATCAATCTCAAGCGGCGCCTGGAGGAGATCATCGCCCAGCACACGAATCAGCCGGTCGACAAGGTCTCGAAGGACATGGAGCGCGACTACTACATGACATCGGACGAAGCGGAGCAGTACGGCATCGTCGACCAGGTCATCGCTCACCGCTAGGCATAGACGAATCCCCCGGACCGAGGTAGAAGAAGAGATATGGCACGCGCAACCGACGGCAACGAGCAGCTTCTCTGCAGCTTCTGCGGCAAGAGCCAGCGCCAGGTGAAGAAGCTGATCGCCGGCCCGGGCGTCTACATCTGCGACGAGTGCATCGATCTCTGCAACGAGATCATCGACGAGGAGCTGACGACTCCGGCCCAGCTCGACCTT
>DATEPQ010000023.1:0-15916 GCA_035273125.1 Gaiellaceae bacterium | reverse complement strand
CACCTTCACGACCGGCACGGCCGCGCAGACCGAGGCCTCGAAGCGCAGCTGGACGCCGGCGGCGGACGCGACGGCGAAGAGGTCGGCGCCTTCGCGAGCAACGAGCTGCTTGTTGGCCGAGACCACCGGCTTGCCGGCGCGCAGCAGCTCGCGCACGTAGTCGCCCGCGGGCTCGACCCCGCCCATCACCTCGGCCACGACGTCGACGCGAGGGTCGTCGCGCAGTGTCGCGAAGTCGGCGGTGAGGACGTCCTCGCCGGCGGCGAATCCGCGCTCCTTTGCGGGATCGCGGACAAGGGCCCGCACGACGGTCAGCCTGTGCCCGGTCGCGCGCTCGATCTCGTCGCCGCTCTCGGCGAGCATCCGGGAGACGGCCGATCCGACCGTGCCGTAACCGAGGAGACCTACGCCGACGTCAACGGACGCCATGCGGTGTCGAGCACCC
This sequence comes from Gaiellaceae bacterium, assembly GCA_035273125.1. Classification (GTDB taxonomy): domain Bacteria; phylum Actinomycetota; class Thermoleophilia; order Gaiellales; family Gaiellaceae; genus Palsa-739. The sequence goes on along the minus strand of DATEPQ010000023.1, from coordinate 15,471 downwards.
TCTCCGCGATCTGAACGGCGTTCAGCGCGGCTCCCTTGTTGAGGTTGTCGCAGGCGAGGAACAGGACGAGCCCGCTCTCGCTCGCAGGATCGCGTCGCACGCGGCCGACGAGGACGTCGTCGGTGCGGGCCGACGCAGCCGGCGTCGGTGTGTCGACCACGCGCACCGACGGGGCGTCCTCGAGGAGCCGTTCGGCCTGCTCGGGCGTGAGCTCCTCCTGGAGCTCGATCCAGACCGCCTCCGCGTGTCCGACGAGCACCGGCACGCGGACGGTGGTGGCGCTGATCGGCAGGTCCGACAGCTCGAGAACTTTCCGCGTCTCGGCTCGGATCTTCGATTCCTCCTCGGTCTCGGAGCCTTCCCACGTCCAGTCGAAGCCGACATCGTGCTCCTCGACCGGCTCCCGTCTCAGCTGCTCGGCGCGCGCCGCGCCCTTGCCCGAGGCGGCCTGGTACGTCGAGACCCGCACGCTGCGCAGCCCAGCCGCGTCGTGCAGCGGCTTCAGCATGCACGCGAGCGGGATCGTGCAGCAGTTGGGGTTGGCGAGGAGCCCCTCGTGCTCGGTGATCCGGTCGCCGTTCACCTCGGGCACGACGAGCGGGATGCCGGGCTCCAGCCGGTACGCCGACGACTTGTCGATCGCGACCGCGCCTCCGCGGACGGCGTGCGGCACGAGCTCGCGCGAAGCGCCGGTTCCCACCGAGAACAACGCGATGTCGATATCGCCGGCGGCCAGCGCCTCGGGCGTCGCCTCCTCCACCACGGTGCCGTCCTCGAGGGTCGACCCCGCCGAGCGGGAGGAGGCGAACGCGCGGACCTGCTCGAAGCCGCGCTCCCGCAGGATCCGCATCGTGACGCTGCCGACGGCGCCGGTCGCGCCGACCACGGCGATGCGCGCGTCACGCATTCGCGCGCTCCTCGGCGTAGAGACGGAACTTGTCGTGGACGGCCTGCACCGCCCGCTCGACGTCGGCCGCGCGCACGACGCAGGAGACGCGAATCGACGACGTCGAGATGATCTCGATGTTGATCCCGGCCCCGGCAAGTGCCTCGAACATGTCGGCGGCCACACCGGGATGGCTTTTCATGCCGGCGCCGACGAGCGAGACCTTCGCGATGTCGTCGTCGAGCTCGCTGGCCCTCGCGCCGATGTCCGCGGCGAGCTGGTCGAGGATGGGCCTGGCGGTCGGCAGGTCGCTCTTCGGAAGCGTGAACGAGATGTCGGTCGTTCCCTCCGCGGAGACGTTCTGCACGATCATGTCGATGTTCACCCCGGCGTCGGCGAGCACGCGGAACACGCGCGCCGCGACTCCCGGCGTGTCCGGGACGGCCACGATCGTTGCCTTCGCTTCCGACACGTCGTGGGTGACGCCGGACACGATCGCCTTCTCGAGCACCAGATCTCCCTCCTCGGCGACCCACGTGCCTTCGCTGTCGCCCGCCGCAGCGCGCACGTGGAGCCGAACACCGTACCTGCGGGCAATCTCGACCGACCGCGCCATCATCACGCGCGCCCCGGTCGCGGCCATCTCGAGCATCTCCTCGTAACTGACCGTCCCGAGCTTGAGCGCGTCGCGGACGATCCGCGGGTCGGCGGTGAACACGCCTTCGACGTCGGTGTAGATCTCGCAGACGTCGGCCCCGAGTGCGGCTGCGAGCGCAACCGCCGTGGTGTCGGAGCCGCCGCGGCCGAGCGTCGTCACGTCGTGGGAATCGGCCGAGACTCCCTGGAAGCCGGCGACGAGCACGATCTTCCCCGCGTCGAGCGCGTCATTGATCCGCGTCGCCCGAACCTCCGCGATCTTCGCCTTGCCGTGGACGGTGTCCGTGACGATGCCGGCCTGGGAGCCCGTGAGCGAGATCGCCTCGTGGCCGAGATCGTGAACCGCCATGGCACAGAGCGCGTTCGAGATCCGCTCGCCGACCGAGATGAGCATGTCGTACTCGCGTGGGTGCGGCTGGGGCGAGATCTCGTACGCGAGCCGGATGAGCTCGTCCGTCGTGTCGCCCATCGCGGAGAGGACACCGACCACGCGCCTGCCCTCCTCCCGGGCTCGCACGAGTCGGCGGGCCACCTCTCTGATCTTCTCCGTGTCGCCGACCGACGTGCCGCCGAACTTCATCACGGCGACGTCGCGCCCGCTCTTGACCGCGTCGGTGGAGACCTGCGGGAGGGATTCGTACTCGGCCGTCGCCATCGCTACATCTCCCGGCGGCCGGCGAGCGCGCGGCCCAGCGTCACCTCGTCCGCGTACTCGAGGTCGCCGCCGACGGGCAGGCCGCTCGCGAGGCGCGTGACCCGCACGCGTTCGGGTAGCCGCCCGGCGAGATAGGACGCCGTCGCCTCGCCGGTCGCGTTGGGGTTCGTGGCGAGGACGACCTCGACGACGCCGTCGCTCTGGACGCGATGCATGAGCTCGTCGATCCGCAGGTGCTCGGGCTCGACGCCGTCGAGCGGAGAGAGCGCACCTCCGAGCACGTGGTAGAGGCCGCGGTACTCCGCCGTCCGCTCGAGCGAGACGAGGTCGACCGGCTGCTCGACGACGCAGATCGTGGTGCGGTCGCGGCGCGCGTCGAGACAGATCGCGCACAGCTCATCCTCCGTGAGGTTGCCGCACTCGCGGCAGAAGCGCACGCGCTCCTTCACCTCCTCGATCGCGCCGGCGAGCGCCAGTGCCTCGTCCTTCTGCGTCTGGAGGAGGTGGAAGGCGAGCCGCTGGGCGGTGCGGCTCCCGATGCCCGGCAAGCGCGTCAGCTGCGCGACGAGATTCTCGACGGAGGGGCTCAGCATGCGCCCTGAGGGTACTCGTCCGCTTCGGACGGGTCAGCGCGAAAAATCGAAGGCCCAGCCCCAGATCACGATGCCGATCAGGGCGAGGACGATGAGCGCCCAGAGCCAGTTGGAGAAGAGGTACCGACCGCGCACCCTCCGGCGCGGCGGGGGTGTGGTCACTCGCCGAGCCCGGGGAGGCCGAGGCCGCCGCCGAGGCCCATGTCGCCGAGCATCTGCTGCGCTTTCGCCTCGACGCCGGCCCGCGCGGAGCGAAGCGCTTCGTTCACGCCCGCGAGGACGAGGTCGGCGAGTGCCTCCGGGTCTTCCTTGTCGATCGCGTCCGGCGAGATCTCGATGGCCATCACCTCGCCGGCGCCGTTCGCCGTCACCTTGACGAGGCCGCCGCCGACCGACGACTGCGCGGTCTCCTCGGCCGCCTCGTCCTGCATCCGTTGCATCTGCTCCTGCATCTGGGCGGCCTGCTGCATCAGCTTGTCCATGTCGAACGAGGACATCAATGCCTCTCCAGTGAATGTTGCCGCGTTACTGGCGAGCGAAAAGCGAGTGAGGCAAGGACGCAGGGAGCCTCGATAGCTGTAGCTATCGAGGCGACCGAGGACGCCGCATCGCGACGCTTTGCAGCCGCCAGGAACGTGGAGGACATTTGCTGGAGGGGCATTACCCCTAGCTTTCCCGCTCGCGCGCGTCGAAGGTCTGCGTGAACATGTCGACGAACTGCTCCTCACCGGCCGGCTCCTCGTCCGGGGCCGGTGCCTCCCGAGCCTCGCCGAGCTCGAACACGAGCTCGAGCCGGCGGCCGGTCACGTCGTACAGCGCGTCCGAGAGCAAGCCTGCGTTCTTCGGCTCGCGGGCCATATCGAGGTGGAACGAGGCGCTCGGCGGGAACTCGAGCGTGAGCGTGTCGCCGCTCAGATCCGCCGGATGCGCCTCGCGCAGCAGCGACGCGGTGGGGATGCCGCCGCGCTCCTCGACGGCCGGCAGGACGGTGCGCGTCCAGGCCTCCTGGAGCTGTGAGAGCTCGAGCGAGGGCGGGGCTCCGACCGGCACGGGAACCGGCTCGGGCTCGGGCTTCGCCTCTGCTGTCGGCTCTTCGGGACCTGGCTCGGTAACTGATACCGAGACAGGGCCGCTCGGGACCTGTCCTTGCTCGAGGCGCTCGAGGCGGAAGGCGATCGACTCGCGCGAGAGGTCGCTCGCGGGCCGGGTGACCTTGACGAGCGCGAGCTCGAGCGGCAGGCGAGGGTCGCCGCCCTGGCGCATGTCGTCGACCGCGACCGCGAGGAGGTCGACGAGACGCAGGACGGTCGCCTCCTCGAGCTGGTTCGCCTGCGACTTCAGCCGCTCCCGCGCCTCCTCGCTCGTCGCGGCGGCCTCGGGGACGTCACCGAGATGCTGCGCGAGCATGATCTGCCGCAGGTGCTCGATCAGGTCGACGACGAGCCGGCCGAGGTCATGTCCCCGCTCGGCGAGCTCCTCGAGATACGTGAGCGCGCCGGCCGTGTCGCGGTCGATCACGAGGTCGCAGATCCGGAAGAGCGCCTCCTCCTCGACCGTCCCGAGCAGCTCGAGCACCGCCGGCACCGTGACCTTGTTCCCGGTGGCGGACGCGAGCTGGTCGAGCGTCGACTCTGCGTCGCGGTAGGCGCCGCGCCCGCCGCGCGCGACGAGCGCGAGGGCCTGGTCGGGAACGTCGATGCCCTCGGCTTCGGCGATCCGGCGCAGCTTCACGACGAGCTCCTGCAGGCGGGGGCGCTGGAAGACGAACGTCTGGCAGCGCGAGCGCACGGTCGGCAGCACCTTCGAGAGGTCGGTGGTGCAGAAGACGAAGACGAGGTGGGGCGGCGGTTCCTCGATCAGCTTCAGGAGCGCGTTCCAGGCGGCGTCCGTGAGCTGATGCGCCTCGTCGAGGATGTAGACCTTGTAGCGCCCTTCCACGGGCTGGAGGACGACCCGGTCGCGGATCTCGCGGATGTCGTCGATGCCGCGCTGCGAGGCCGCGTCCATCTCGATCACGTCGAGCGAGGTACCGGCGGCGATCGCGCGGCAGGCGTGGCACGTGCCGTCGGGCGTCGTCGTGGGTCCCTGCGCGCAGTTGAGGCACTTCGCCAGGATCCGCGCCATCGAGGTCTTGCCGGTGCCGCGCGGCCCCGCGAAGAGGTAGGCCTGGCGCACCGCGTCCGTCCCGATCGCGTTGCTCAGCGTCCGGACGACCGCCTCCTGCCCGACGACCTCCTTGAAGCTCTGCGGACGGTACTTCCGGTAAAGCGCAGCCACGAGTCGATCATAGGCCAGGCACACCGCACACCTGAGAGGGACTACTTAGCGCTGCTTCCTCCCGGATCTGACGCGGTTCGCAGGCTCCCACTGCACGGGGCCTGGCCCGACCCGAGTGTAGCCTCCCGCCGGATGCCCGACGACGCGCGCCGCGCGCTCCTGACGAGGTTCTTCGACCACGCGCCGACCTTCCCCCCGGCGAGCCTGCCGCCCGCCGAGGCGCTCGCGGAGGACCGCCGGGCGCGCGACAGCGAGCACGCGTGGATGCTCGGTCGGCTCGTCTGGCCTCAGGCCCGTCTGGCGGAGTTGCTGCAGGACGAGAACCGAGCGCTGGCCGTGGTCGAGCCGGGTAGCGAGCGGCAGGACGAAGCCGTGTACCTCGAAGGCGTGCCGCTCGACGAGGTCGCCGCCCGCGGCGTCCGCGCCAAGATCCGGTGCGGCGGCGAGCGCGTGCCGACCGTGGAGGAGCTCACCGACTTCATCCGCGGCTGCCGTTCGCGCGGGCTCGTGTTCAAGGCGACCGCGGGGCTCCATCATGCGTACCCGACGGAGACGGGCGAGCACGGCTTCCTCAACGTCCTCGCCGCGGCAGTGTTCGGAGACGAGGAGGAGGCGTTGCGGGAGCAGGCGCCCGCCTTCGCGCTCGACGCGGCGTCGTTCCGTTGGCGCGACCGGGAGGCGTTGCCCGCGCAGCTCGCGGACGTGCGCGGCTCGCTCTTCCACTCGATCGGCAGCTGCTCGTTCTTCGAGCCGGTCGAGGAGCTCGAGCAGCTGGGGATGCTGTGAGCTTCGGAGCTGGACCGAACGGGCTCCTCTGGCGGGAGGGCGACGAGGCGGTCGACCTCTCCGGCCTCGGCGACGTCTTCGCGCAGCCGACGCTGAACGAGCTGCTTCGGTCTGGGCCGGGGGCCTGGCGGGACGCGATCGTCGCCGCCCGCGCCCACGACGGTCCGCGCGCGCCGGAGGGAGACGTCCGGCTCCATCTCCCGTTCAGGGTCGCGGACTACGTCGACTTCTACTCCTCGCTCGAGCACGCCACGAACCTCGGCCGCATGTTCCGGCCCGACCAGGAGCCGCTGCTGCCGAACTGGCGCTGGCTGCCCGTCGCCTACCACGGCCGCGCAGGGAGCGTCGTCGTCAGCGGCACGGACGTCGTCCGGCCGTGCGGCCAGCGGAAGGCGCCCGACGAAGACACGCCCACCTTCGGCCCGAGCCGCCGCCTCGACTTCGAGCTCGAGCTCGGCTTCGTCGTGGGCGTTCCGTCGTCGCTCGGCGAGTGGGTGCCGGTCGAGGCGTTCGCCGACCACGTCTTCGGGGTCGTGCTGGTCAACGACTGGAGCGCGCGCGACATCCAGGCGTGGGAGTACGTGCCGCTCGGCCCGAACCTCGGCAAGTCGTTCCAGACCTCGGTCTCTGCATGGGTGACGCCGCTCGCGCTCCTCGAGGACGTGCGGGTCGAGGCGCCCCCGCAGGATCCGTCGCCGCTCCCGCACCTCGCCGGTGGTCGCGACTGGGGCCTCGACGTGGCGCTCGAGGTCGAGCTCGACGGTGAGACGATCTCGCAGGGCAATGCGAGGACGCTCTACTGGACGTTCCCGCAGCAGCTCGCGCACGCGACCTCCAACGGCGCGCCGCTGCGCACCGGCGACCTCATGGCCTCGGGGACGATCTCCGGCGCCGAGCCCGGCTCGGAGGGCTCGATGATCGAGCTCTACCGCGGGGAACGATTCCTCGCGGACGGCGACGAGCTCGTCCTTCGCGGCCGGGCCGCTAACGGCGTCGAACTCGGCGAGGTGCGCGGCCGCGTGCTGCCGGCCCGCGCGTAGAGCCTCAGCACTGAGCGGGCGTTGCGGTGGCTGTCGTCCCGAGCGTCTGCGAGGCAGCCGAGCTCTGCGAGAGCGGCGGCACTGCGGCCGCCACGTTCGGCGTCAGCTCGACGAGGCCCGGATCGATCGCAGCGAGCGGCGATCCGGGATGAATCTGCGAGCAAGTACCGGCGGCTCCGTTTGCGTCCGTCTGGACGGCGAGTAGCTCGTGCAGTCCGTTGGAGTAGTTCTCCGTCGGTCCGACCGCGAGCGGGCCGACGGAGGTGAGCGCGGAGGACGAGAAGTCCTCGCTCAGCGCGCCGCCGCTGCTCGAGAGTGACTGGTAGTCCTGCTCCTGCCAGACGAGCGCGCCGTTGCCGTCGACCTTCGCCAGCCACGGTACGCCGCCGGGCTCGCCCGCTTGCACCAGATCCGCGTCGCCCGCGAGGACGAAGCCGCCGTCGGCGGTCTGGTGCAGGGAGTAGACGACGCCGTCGAGCGATGTGCACGTCTCGCCGTCCAGGCAGTACGGGCCACCGCTGTAGGCGGTCTGCGACTGGATCGAGCCGGCGGGCGTGAGCCGGAGCAAGAGCGCACCAGCCGGACTCGGCGAGAGGGGAGTTCCCCAGTTGCCGCCGAGGGCGTAGCCACCGTCGGTCGTCTGCACGATCGAGAACGCATGGACGGTGGCGCTGATGCGGCCCGTCGAGTCGACGCTGTCGTACGTGTGCAGCCACGTGACGTTGCCGCTCGCGTCGAGCTTGACGACGAGGGCCGGTTTCACCGGCGCTCCGGTGCTCGTGGTCGAGCCGTCGTCCAGCTGACCGGCGGCGACGTAGCCGCCGTCGGAGGTCTGCTGGACGTCGTGGAGGTAGACCTGGTTGGCGCCCGTCGGCCCGAGCAGCCGCTGCCACTGGACGTCGCCCGAGCCGTCGAGCTTGACGATGAGCCCACCGAGGTTGTGGTTCGCGTCGGTTGCGCTGCCGACAGCCACGAATCCACCGTCGCCCGTCGGGCTGATCGCGTCGAACTCGCTGCCGTCGGTGCCGACGCTGTAGACACGCGCCCACTCGAGCCGTCCGGCGGAGTCGAGCCTCTCGACCAGGCCGCACTGGAGGCCGCTCGAAAACGGGCAGTCGGCGACCGACCCGCAGCCGACGGTGCCCCCGGCGAGGATGTAGCCGCCGTCGTTCGTCAGCTGCAGCGAGAGGGTGTCGGAGTATGCGCCGGGCGGTGTGCTCGGGCAGCCGACCTCCTCCTGCCACTGCGGCGCTCCGACGGCGCTCGTCTTCAGCAGCCAGCTGAGGCCCGGGCCCGTGCCGGCGCCGGACGGGGACGGAGCGAACGTCGTCGCCAGGGCGATCGCGCCGCCGTCCGGAGTCGCTTTCACGTCGATCGGGGTCAGGTCGTACTGAATCCCGTTGACGATGTTGGCGTAGTTCTTGACGTAGGTACTCGTCGTGGAGAAGCCGCCGCCGCCGTTTCCTCCACCGCCTCCGCCCTTCGGTGGCCGTTTCGCAACCGCTGTCGCCGGGAGGAGAAGAATCGCCGTGGCGAGGAGCGCGACCGCTGCAATGTGCCGACCCTGCACGCCGGCCACGCTACGAAAGGAAGCTTGCGTGTTCCTTAAAGGAAGGCTTCACGCTCGTTAAATCACGACGTGGCCGTAGCGCATGCCGCGCCCGACATGCGCGGGCGTGGCCCACATCGGCCCGACGTCGCACGCGCGAGCCGCAGGCTCGCGCCTCGAGCGAGCGGAAAGCGAAGCGCCGGGCACGCGCGCAAAGCGCGCCTGCCCAGCGCGAAGCGGGCGAAGCGGAAAAGGTGGGCGCGGCGGGATCGAACCAGCGAACCCTCGTGTGAAGCGCTCGCAGGCATGGACTCGGGGGTAATCCAGTGGACTGGAGCGCTTGTCTAAGCGGAGGGAAGGGAGCTCAAGGGAACCCCGAGGAGCGCTCTACTCACCAAGACTCACCAACGCGACTGAACCGCAGGCGTTCCGGTGCTCGCCTCTACACTCGGCACGGATGCCAATTGTCTACCGAGCCATGATCGCCGCCAAGGGATGGTCACCCGCAGCCGGGAACCACTAAGCGGCATCTCGGAGTGGTCGACTCCGGGGAATACGCGGATGTAATCCCCGATGAGGAGGGCCTGGTAATCCAGAGGAAGGGGGAATGTCAGTCGGGCCCACTCCGGATGACGTGCCGCGCCACCGTGCCAGGCGCGACCCGATGTGGCAATGCGACACCCATGCCCTCCCGACGACGCTTCGCTAGCGACAGGACTCGCCGACACATGGCCTGATCGAGCCCGCGGCGTCTTTGCCGCTTGAGGCCTATCGGGAGCTGCTTGCTGAGACGCGAGAGGACTGGGAAAGCGCCTAGAAGCGCTTGCTGGCATGAACCCAGCCGGTCATGGCGTCCATGACATCCAGAATCGCATCTTCGAGTTCGCCATGACCGCCAGCGCCAAGATCATCAGCCAGGACCTCGAGCACATGGTCTCGATCGGCGCCCTGATCTAGCTGCTCCACCACAGCGTCCTTGCGTGAGGCGCGAGGATCAGTTCCCCAGGCCGGATCAGCTACCGCGTGGTAGTACGTCTCGCGCTCCATATCGGGTGGTAGATAGCCACTGCTGCCCTCTTACCCAGGATTTTTCGGCCAAATCACCGAAATTCGCCAAGCGGCTGGTTAGCGGTTACCGTGCGCGGGCTTATGGATCGTGAGCAGCGGCTTGCCGAAAACGAGATTCTCTTCCGCGAAGTGAACGAGCGGATCCAGGAGTTGCAGTCCGACGTCTGGGGGAACCATGAGATCGACTTCATGTGTGAATGTGCGGACGGGGCCTGTACCGCGGTGCTGACTCTGACCCCGGCCGAATATGAAGAGCTGCGCAGCAACTCACGCCGGTTCGCCGTCCTGCCCGGCCATCAGGTGGAGGACGTAGAGCGGGTCGTAGAAACGCATTCGCGCTATCTGGTGGTCGAGAAGAATCTGGAGACGGTTCAGCGCGTAGATGAAGCGGATCCGCGTAGCTAGGCGCGGCTAGTCCGCTAGATCGCCTCTTTGCGGCGGGAATCGCGGTCGGCGAGATGGCCTACATAGGGTTCCAACGCCCGGCAGAACGTACGGATCGGCTCAGCCACTGCGTCCGCCGTTTCAGCCGGAAGATCACTGATCGACTCGAGCGCCAACCGGCAGGCGACGTATGCGCGAACCAGTGCCTGCTCAGCGTCGGGCATGCTCATGTAACGCGAGATTCCTTGGCGTGTCTTCTTCCAAACCGGTTCTAAAGGGGGCCGGTAGCACGGCTGTTACGCCTGCGTGGCCCGACCCCCCACATAGATTGTCGGCCGGCTGCCGCCCCGAGCTTGAGACCGGGGGCGTAATGCTCCGATTTGCAGGCAAAGATAGGCCGATCGGCCCATAGGCACGATGCGATCTAAGTTCTAAGCTGGTGCGACTATGGCGGAACCGGCGTTGTCCCTCTGGGGTGACCTAGAGCCCCTAGCCCCACATGCCTCCGCCGAGATCGCCCGAGCCGTCAACGGCGCGATCTGTGAACTCGAGGACCGTCTGGACTGCCGGGAGTCCGATGTCCCGATCGGCTTCCTGTGCGAGTGCGGCTGCCTCTCGATCGCGGCCCTAAGCATGGCCGAATACCGCCTAACCGGCGGCGCCTGGATCGAGGGCCACAAGCCATAGAAAGACGGAGCCCCGCTTGTGGCGAGCGCTCCGAATGGATCGGCGAGGAAGCGAACTACGCGGCAGACTCGAAGGCGTCCTCGGGCGCTCCGAGGAGCTCCTGCAAGGTCACGCGCGACGCCGCAGCCTCACGCATGATCGACGCTGGCCTTGATCCGGTCACGGTCGCAGGCGTGCTCGGCCACGAAAACGCGAACATCCACTCGGCGTTTACGCAGCGAGATTCAACGCACAACAAAAGGACGAGGCGGTAAGGCTCGCTCTCGCAGGGAGCGCGTCTTAGCTTTCCTCCCCTCCGAAGTGACCCAACGAGAGGGCGCCCTACGGGGCGCCTTTCTCGTTCTACTCACCAAAGAGGGCCGTAACTCACCAATGCGGTTTCAGTCCAGGAAACAGGAAAAGCGCGATTTCCAGGGCTTTCTCTAGTGGGCGCGGCTGGGATCGAACCAGCGACCCCTCGCGTGTGAAGCGAGTGCTCTCCCGCTGAGCTACGCGCCCGGATCGCGCCTAATGTAGCCGTTCTCCCGAGCGGGGACCGGCGCTTTTTCCGGCTACCGTGCCGAGTGCACGTGCCGGAAGCGAGACCTGTGGGCGCAGGGGGGCGGGCTCGCGCGAAGAAGGGGGCGTACGGATGAGGGACAGGGTTGCCAGGTCGTTTCTGGCGGCCGCGGCCGGCCTGACGGCCTTCGCGGTGGCGGCGGGCGTCGCCGGCGCCGGCAATGCCGGCAGGTCGCTCGGCGCCTCGGGATGGTCGAGCCGCCTCACCGCCGACCAGGTGCGCGTGCTGGCACCGCAGGCCGAGCAGCGCGTCATCGTCATGCTGCGCGACCAGCACCCCTCCCTGGCCGGCCGGCAGGAGCGGCAGGCGCACGCGTTCGCGAATGACCGCGCGCCGATCATCTCGCAGCTCCGGCAGCTCCACGTCCCGCGCCTGGTCGCCTACGGCACGGTCAATGCGATCGCGACCACGGTCTCCGCGGCGGAGGCGGCGAACCTGCGGCGCGACCCCGACGTCCTCGCGGTCGACCCGGACGTGCTCGTGAAGGGGCCCTCATCGCACGCGAATCTCTTGCGCGGCGCGGCCGGCCCGCTGCCGCACGCGAGCCCCAGGAGCCGCACGAAGGCAACGGTCGGTCGCTCGGCTCTGTGTGGGACGGCCGGTGCGCCGCGCCTCGAGCCGGAGGCCCTTCGCCTGATCAACGCCGACAACCGCAGCAACGCGAACAGCCCCCTCAAGAGCGGTCCGAAGAGCGCGCACAGCCTCGGCTACACCGGCGCCGGCGTGAACGTCGCGGTCTTCCCGGACGGGATGGACGCGAACCTGCCCGACTTCCAGCGCAACGGCAAGTCGGCCGTCACCGACTATCGCGACTTCAGCGGCGAGGGCCCGAACGCCCCGACCGGCGGCGGCGAAGCCTTCGGCGACGTCAGCTCGCTCGTCTCCCAGGGCCGGACGACGTACGACCTCAACCAGGAGATCAATCCGGACTTCGCCGCGTCGGGCGGCCCCTGCGACGTGAGGGTGCTCGGCGTGGCCCCCGGCGCGGACGTCGACGTGATGAAGGTCTTCGGCGTCGACAACGTGAGCTTCACCAGCGTGATCCTGCAGGGGATCGACTGGGCGATCCAGCACGACCACGCCGACATCCTCTCGATCTCGATCGGGTTCGGCGGCGTTCCGACGAGCGCGGCCCTGCAGCCCCTCACGGCGATCCTGCACAACGCGATGGCCAACGGCACCACCGTCGTGGCCAGCACCGGCGACTCCAGCCCCTCGAACACGGAGTCGAGCCCGGCGCTCGACCCCGGCGTGATCGGCGCGGCGGCCAGCACCTCGTACCGGATCCTGGCCCAGACCAACCTCTTCCTCTACGGCCTCGCTCACGCCGTTCACAACGGTGGCGGCACGGCCTCGTACCACCTGGGCCAGAGCACGCCCGGCTGGCTCAACAACCAGGTCTCCACGCTCTCCAGCTCCGGCGTGACGGAGGACCGGAGGATGCCCGACATCATCGCTCCCGGCGATCTGAACTGGGCAGACTGCTCGACGAACATCGCGATCTACCCCGAGTGCGAGAACGCGATCGGCGGCAGCACGATCGGGCTCGAGGACTTCGGCGGCACGAGCGAGTCGGCCCCGCTCACCGCAGGAGCCGCGGCTCTCGTCATCCAGGCGTACCGACAGGCGCACGGCGGGAAGACGCCGAGGCCCGCGGTGGTCCGGCAGATCATCTTCGGCAGCGCGACCGACCTCGGCATCTCCGCGGAGAACCAGGGCGCGGGCTTGCTCAACGCGCTGCGCGCCGTCCAACTCGCCAAGGCGTACGGAAGGCATGCGAAGGACGGCGGCCTCGTGCACTCGCCCGACTCGATCGCCGATCTCGGCAACGTCAAGGCGAACCACCGTCATACGGTGACGGTCAGGAACACCGGCAACCGCAAGGCCACGATCAGGCCGGTGCTCCGCACGCTCGGCCCGCCCCGGAACCTTTCGCGCGGCAAGCTGAACCTGTTCGTCGCGGGGCGGGGCCCGCAGGGATCCTGCGCCGGGCTCAGGACCGCCAAGTACTTCACCGGAGAGACGATTCCCGAGCTGAACTGCAAGACGTTCAGGGTGCCAAAGGGGGTCGACGCCCTCGACTCGCGGATCGGCTGGAACCCCTTGCAGCCCTGCCCCAGCTGCACCGCCGGCGAGCCCACCGTCCGCGAGATCCTGATCGATCCGAAGGGCCGCTATGCGCAGTACAGCGACCCCCAGGGCGACGGCTCCGGCTTTGCCGACGCGCAGATCCACCAACCCATGGCGGGCAAGTGGACGCTGCTCATCTTCGGTCGCTCCACGTCGAGCTACAACGGCGTCGTCACGTACGAGGAAACCGCCCAGACCTTCCGCACGATCCGCAAAGCGGTCACGCCGGTCTCCAGGACCGTGCGCCCCGGCAAGTCGGCCTCGTTCTCCGTCAAGGTGCCCGGGCCCACGAAGCCCGGCTTCTTCACCGGCGCGGTCGTCTTCCACAGCAACCGGCAGAAGAAGCTCGGCACGATCCCGGTCGTCTCCGAGGCGAAAGTGCCCGTGACGACGAAGAAGGCGGGACGCTTCTCCGGCACGCTGATCGGCGGTAACGGCCGGCCGGGCACCTTCGCGCAGGAGCTCAGCTACGAGTTCACCGTGCCGAAGGGCGTCCACGACCTGGACGTCAACCTGCACGCCTCGCACAGCGGCTACCTGCTGCTCGGCCAGCTGGTCGACCCCAACGGGAACGCGGTCGACAGCCAGCTGAGCTACCAGCAGGTCGACCGCTTCGGCGACAGCGACAACGTGAATGCCGTCCAGCTCGTCTGGGCCGATCCGAGGCCGGGCACCTGGCGCGTGAACGTCGCCAACGGCCTGTTCTTCTTGCCCGGGCTCGACGTGTACTCCGGCCTGACCCATGCCACGCTCCGGGGCACGGTCAGCTTCAACACCTCGCGGGTGACCGCGACCGGGCTGCCGACCGGGACGCTCACGCCCGGCAGCATCGTCACGGCCCACGTCCAGGTGAAGAACACCGGGGTCGAGCCGGAGACGTACCAGCTCGATCCGCGGACGGCCGCCCAGACGGCGTACACCGGGGTCTCGTTGAGCGACGCCTCGGGCACGCTGCCGATCACCTTCGACGGGAGCGTCCCCGAGTACGTCGTCCCGCCGTTCAGCAGCCAGCTGGCGGTGAACGCGAGCACGACGGGGACGACGCCGATCCAGTTCGACATCAGCCCGTACTGGGGCGCGCCGGACGTCCTCTCGCCCCCGAGCACGGACGGCACGACGAGCGTCACGCTGACCAACCCGTTCGCGTCCCTGTGGGCGCCGGCCACGTCCGAGGTGGGGCCGTTCGCTTCCGTCGCGACGCCTGAGGTCTATACCACGACCGCGACGCTGACGACGCTCGGGTTCGACCACAGTGCGACGCCCAGCACCGGCAACTGGTGGGACTTCCTGCTCAACGGCGGCCCGCAGCCGAGCCCGCTCTTCCTGAATCCCGGCGAGAGCGGAAGCATGGATCTGACCTTCACCGTCCCCAACGCGGCGGCAGGCACGAAGGTCTCCGGCATGGTTCCGGTGGAGACGTTCGCGACGAGCTCGTACTCCAACGGAGTTGGCGGCTGGAGTTCGGACGTCCTGGCGATCCTGAACTACTCGTACACGGTCGGCTGACGCCGAGCCCGGCGCCGCCTCGATTGCGAATCGGAGGCCGGGGAATCAGCGGCTCATGCCGTCCGCCCCCGCCTTCCTCTCGGCCCGCGCGATGCGCCGCCTCAACGTGGCGCTCCTGATCTGGGCCGCGCTCTGGATCGGGATAGCGACCTACACCGCGTACGAGGTGGCCGCGCTACGGACGCTCAGCCACACGGTCGTCAAGGCCGGCGCCGCCACCGAATCCACGGGCCATGCGCTCGCAGCGGTGGGGCACCTTCCGTTCGTCGGCGGCCAGATCTCGCAGCTCGCGGAGCAGGCGGTTGCCGCCGGCGCGAGCGCCCGGGCGAGCGGCGCCTCGACCGCCACGACCGTTGACCAGCTCGCCGTGCTCCTCGGGATCGCCATCGCGCTGATCCCGACCGTGCCGCTGCTCGGTCTCTACCTGCCGCTGCGCCTCAGCTGGCGCCGCGACCGAGAGGCCGTTCGTCGCTCGATCGCGCGCTGGGACGGCGAGCCGGGGCTCGAGGCCTTTCTCGCCCAGCGGGCGATCGCGCACCTGTCGTTCGAGGAGCTCCGGGCGCTCGGATTCGACGGCGCGCCCGGTTCTCCGCCGAACGCCGAGTTGGCAGCCGCCGAGCTGCGGCGGCTCGGACTCGACCGTCCGGCGCGGCGGGCCTTCACGCTCCGCCGCGCGCGGGAACCGGTGGCTCCT
>DATEPQ010000022.1:0-6170 GCA_035273125.1 Gaiellaceae bacterium | reverse complement strand
TCCCCGGCGGCGACGTCCCCTCCGCGGGGGCGGACGTGGGCGCCGGGCGTGACCGCCTGTGCGACCTCCACTCTGTTGTCGTCTAGGACAACATCTTCGACAGGAACCACGGCATCGGCGCCGTCCGGCACGACCGCTCCGGTCGAGATGGCCGCGGCAGAGCCGGGCTCCAGCCGAGCCTCGGAGGGCCGCCCTGCGGCGGATTCCCCCGCGATCCGAAGCTTTCCGGGTAGATCGGCGGCGCGCACCGCGTATCCGTCCATCGCCGAGCTGGCGAACGGCGGAAGGTCCACTCGAGCCACCACGTCCTCCGCGGTAACGCGCCCGGCCGCCGCCGCAACGGCAACGGGCTCGGAGGGCAGCGGGCGCGCGTGTTTCAGCACCAGTTCCTGCGCCTCCTCGAGAGTGAGTAGCGAAGCCACCGTGAGTGCATACGGTACGTACTCGTGAGGGCAGGAGACGAAGTCGCCGGCCGCTACCGGCTCGAGGAGCTCCAGGGCCACGGCCCGATGTCTGAGGTGTGGCGGGCGCACGACGGCACGCTCGACCGGACCGTCGCGCTGAAGATGCTCTCGCCGACCGCCGACCTCGGCCGGTTCCGGCGCGAGGCACAGGCCCTCGCCGCGCTCACCCACGAGAACATCATGCGGGTCTACGACTACGGCGAGGACGAGGCCGGGCCGTTCATGGCGCTCGAATGGCTGTCCGGAGGGACGCTCGAGGATCGCCTGCGGCGGGGGCCGCTGCCGTTCGACGAGACGCGCCGTGTGGCGGAGCGAATGGCGTCGGGGCTCGCGCACCTCCATTCACGCGGCCTCGTCCATCGGGATCTCAAGCCGGCGAACGTGCTCTTCGACGAGGAGGGCCGGCCCAAGCTCGGCGACTTCGGGCTCGCGCGACGCACAGCAGGGGCGGGAACCCTGACCGAGGCAGGAACGGTGATGGGTACCGCCGCCTACCTCTCGCCCGAGCAGGCCTGCGGCGAGACGGCCGGGCCGGCGAGCGACGTCTACTCGTTCGGCGTGATCCTCTTCCGGATGCTCACGGGCGCATTGCCGTTCGTGGCCGACGAGCCGCTCGCCCTTATGAACATGCACCGGCACGCGGCGCCACCTGCGGTCGAGGAGCTGCAGCCGGACGCGCCCCGGGATCTTGCCGCGCTCGCGGCCGCAGCGCTGAGCAAGGATCCGGCGGGGCGACCGGCTGACGGAAACGCGCTGCTGGCGGCTCTCGGCGATGCGCCGACGATCCTGGCCGCCCCGGCGGAGACAGCGGTTACGCGTGTCATCCCCGCAGCCGGAGGCCCTCGACCGAGGCCTCCAGCAGGGCCTCCGCCACGACCGTTCTGGCGCGAGCCGGCGGCGATCGCCGCGGCGGTCGTCCTCCTGGCGATCGCCGGAGGCGTGCTTGCCTGGGCCGTCACCCGATCGGATACCAAGGCGCCCGCCGCGACCGTGTCGACCCGCTCGAAGCCCGGACACACTAAGAGCCGGCCCACGACGACCGGGACGCCGACCACGCATTCGCAGTCGACGCAGACGCAGCCTCCGACGACCACTTCCACGCCGACCACGACGACCGCGCCGACGACGACCCAGGCGCCACCGACGACGACCGCCCCCACCACCGCGCCGACGACGACCGCTCCGACCACGACCGCCCCGACGACGACGACGGCTGCCGGAACGACTACGACTATCGCTACGGCGACGACGTAGTCGTGAACGCGTACCGCCCCGTCCACGGCACGAACTGCGCAGCTGAGAGGGGCGTGGGGAACATCGTGACGGGACTGCCCTCGACCGCGCGTTGCATGAAGAGCCGCCAGGCGGTGGCGGGCAGGGTGGGGCCTGAGACGGCGGCGCCGTGCACGTCGAGCATCGGGATCTCTCCTCTCGGATAGCCCAGCCAGACGGTTGCCTCGAGCGTGGGTGTGTAGCCGCAGAACCAGGCGTCGGCGTAGTCGTCGGTCGTCCCGGTCTTGCCGGCGTCGACGCGCCCCGGGACGTGGGCCCCGATCCCCGTCCCGTGCAGCATGTTCTCCTCGAGCACGCGCGTGACCGTCGCCGCGACCCAGTCGGGCAGGATGCGCACCTGCTGCGGGCCGCTCCATCCGCTGCCGAGCTTGCCGCCGCGGAAGACCACACGCCTGATCAGGTGTGGCTTGGAGTACACGCCGCCGGCAGCCAGCGTCGCGTAGGCGGAGGCCATGTCGAGCGGCGTCACCGCGGCGGTTCCCAGGGCGAGCGACGGAGTCGGCTCGAGCCGCGTCTGCACGCCGAGCTCGTGTGCCGTCGCGACGATTGCATCCGCGCCGACGTCGAGTGCGAGCCGTGCGTAGACGGTGTTGTCGGAGTGGAGCGTGGCCGCCGCGACCGTCTCCGGCCCCGCGTACGTGCCGTCGTACGTCCGAACGTGCCACTGCAGAGGCGGGTAGTAGAAGGGCGCGGAGAGATAGCGCGTCGCCCAGGGGTTCATTCCCGCGGCGACGGCTGCGGCAAGAACGATCGGCTTGAAGGTCGAGCCGGCCTGCCGCTCGGCCGCGATGCCGGCCATCGCGCGAATCGCGCCGTTCGCGGGATCGATCGAGACGATCGTTCCCGCCGGGTCGTGCGGCGCGTGCAGCTCAGCCGACAGCGCGTGCTCGGCGGCGCGCTGCAGGCGAGGCCGGATCGTCGTGTAGATCTTCAGCCCGCCGGCCCGCACGGTCGCCGCGCCGTAGGCCTGCTGCAGGAGATTCTCGACGTAGCCGACGAAGTACGGCTCCCGACTCGCGTACGCCGGACTCGGGCGCAGATGCAGGCTGCGATCCCGCACGGCTTCCTCGTACCGAGCGCCCGTGATGTCCCCGTTCCTTCGCAGCGCGTGCAGGACCGCGTCCCGGCGGGCCAGCGCCGCGGAGGGGTTGTGGAGCGGGTCGTAGTAGGAGGGTGCCTGCGGCAGTCCCGCCAGCAGCGCCGCCTGCTCGAGCGTGAGCCGGCTCGCGGGAACCGAGAAGTACGTCTCGGCGGCCGCCTCGATCCCGTAGGCGTGGTTGCCGTAGTAGACGTCGTTGAGGTAGGCCGTGAGGATCCTGTCCTTCGACCAGGTACGGTCGAGCTTGACGGAGAGACAGGCCTCGACGACCTTCCGTTGCAGCGTCTTCTCCCGGGAGAGGTAGAGGTTCCGCACGAGCTCCTGCGTGATCGTGGAACCCCCCTGGACGATGTGACCGGCGCTCACGTCGGCGACGAGCGCCCGGAGGATCCCGACGGGATCGACTCCCCCGTGGTGGTAGAAACGCCGGTCCTCGATCGCAACGGTCGCCTTCGGCATCCACGGGCTGATCGCGGCCCGGGATACCGACGTCCGGTTCTCGACGGCGGGCAGGACGCCGACGAGCGCGCCGTTCGCGCCGTAGACGAGCGAGTTGTCGGCCTGACGGACGGGGCGCAAGGTGCCGAGGTCGCAGCTCGAGCCGAAGTAAACGGCGCCACCGGCCGCCGTGACGACGAGCGCCACCAGCGGGACGACGATCCCGAGGACGACGAGGGTGCGGCGTCTCCGCGCCGGCCGCCGCCTCGGCTTGGCCTTCCGCTTGCGGCTCACGTCCAGACGCCGAGCGCGCGCAGCCGCCGATGGGCGCGCAGGCGGAGGTCGTGCTCGAGCCGCTCGGCCGCAACCTGGTCGGAGGCGGCCGCGCGCACCGTGACGGTCGCATTGCCGTCGAGCGAGCTGACGTAGACGTCGGCGTGCCGCTCGTCGGCGACGTCCGCTCGCAAGGCATCGACCGCGCTCTCCAGATCGGTGGCGAGCGGCACCGGAACCGACACCTCGGCAAAGGTCTCGCGGCTGCGGATCGACGCGTTCACGATCGTGTCGGAGGCGAGCTTGCTGTTCGGGACGACGAGCCGCCGCTGGTCGATCGTGCGGATGAACGTATAGGTGAGGCCGATCTCCTCCACGACGCCGGACTCCCCGTCGTACGTCACGCGGTCGCCGATCCGCACCGGCTGCGTCGTGGCGATCAAGAGACCCGCGATGAAGTTCCCGAGGGTCTGCTGCGACGCGAGGCCGATGATCACGCCGAGAATGGCGGTCGACGCGAGGAGTCCGCCGGCCACGGCGCGCACTTGGGGGATCACGAGCAGCGCCGAGAACAGTCCGACGGCGACGATGATCGTCGTGACGGCGCGCCGCAGCACGCGATACCGCGTCTCCACCTCCGGCGCGACGGGTTTCCGCGATAGCCACCAGTCGACGACGCGCGCCACGAGCGTGACGAGGAGCAGCACGACGGCAGCGATGACGATGCGGTGCCAGAAGGGCATCGCCGCCGGATTCGCCGCGGCCGGTGCGTTTCCTCAGTCGAGCGGCAGCGGTCGCCGTCCCGCGAAGCCGTCCTCGACGCGGTGCCACCACGCGATCTCGTCCTCGCCCAGCTGCCAGCAGAGGAGCACCGTCTCGCCGTGGCGGAGCGCCGGGAAGTCGATGAGGCCGCTGTCGACGTCCTTCACCTGGGCCCCGTGGCTCGTGATCTCGTCCACGAGCCGCGCGAGGCGCCTCGCGACGGCGTCGACTTCCGCGGTCGCCTGGGCGAGCTCCGCGGGTGGGATCCCGCCGCCGTTGCCGCGGATCTTCCCCTCGAGCTCCTCCTGACGCTCGAGCGTGGCGGCGTGCTCCTGTCGGGTGGCCACGAGCTCCTCGACGAGCGGTCGCACGTGCTCGAGCTCGGCGTTCGCCTCTTCCGGCGTGAAGTGGCGCATGGGCCGAACCCTATGCTGATCCGTCGTGGAGGCCGAAGCCGCGCAGCCCCGCCCGCACACGAGTCACGTCCGCCTCGCCTTCTGGGCCGCCTTCGTCGCGGCGATCGCGGCGGTCAACTACGCGTCCAGGCTCTCCGGAAGCGGCAGCGGAGGCAGCAAGGGCGTCTCGCACGAGGACGTCTACTCGTACGCGACGTTCGCGGGCGGCACCGTCGTCTACGCGGTCTGGCTCGGGATCGTGCTCGTCATCGCCGTCGACCGCTTCGACCTGCTCGCGTTGCGGCGGCCAGGGCGCTGGCGCCGGACGCTCGGCCTGAGCGCCGCGGTCATCGCCGGGATCCTCCTGTGGGAGGGCGTGGTCTCGGCGTTGCCCTTGCCCGAGAGCCCGGGGCAGGAGCAGGGGATCACGAACGTGCCGTGGGAGCCGAAGCACGCCGGCGCCTTCGCGGCCAACCTCTTCCTCTTCGCGGTGATCGCCCCTTTCGTGGAGGAAGTGACCTTCCGCGGCTCGGGCCAGTCGCTCCTCCGCTTCCTCGGCCGGTGGCCGGCGATCGTCCTCGTCGGCGTGGCATTCGGTCTCGCTCACGGGCTGTTCGAAGCGCTGCTCGTCCTCGTTCCCTTCGGGATCGGGCTCGCCTGGCTCCGCGACCGCACCGGCAGCGTCGTGCCCGGCATGTTCGTGCACGCGCTGTTCAACGCCTCGGCGCTGGTCCTGATCGTGGTGAGCTAGCTGCCTACTCCTCTTCGTCGCCGTTCTCGACCACGAACTGGTCCGGCGTGACGTCCTCGAGGAAGCTGCGGAAGCGCAGCACCTCGGCCTCGAGCTGCTCCTCGTCGACCTCCTCGCCCTCGAACTCGATCGCAGACTCGGCGATCACGTCGTCGGCCGCGAAGATCGGCGCTTCGGCGCGGATGGCGAGCGCGATCGCGTCGGACGGCCGGGAATCGACCTCGATCTCCTGGCCGTCCTGGATCACGGTGATCTGCGCGTAAAAGGTGTTCTCGCGCAACTCGGTCACCGTGATGCGGCTGATCGACGCACCGAGCTGCTCGAGCATGTCGCTCAGGAGGTCATGCGTCATCGGCCGGACGGAGGTCTGGCTCTGGAGCTTCATGAGGATCGCGGCGGCTTCCGGGTGCCCGATCCAGATCGGCAGGAACTTGTTCCCGTCGGACGTCTTGAGGAGGACGATCGGCTGTTTGCCGACCAGATCGAAGCTGACCCCGTAGATGAGCATCTCCTGCATCCCGAGCGACCTCGCCTCGAATATAGCTCAGGGCCGGGGGCCGAAAACCCGCGTATCCGTGCCGCGCCGGGCGCCGTTTGACCCACGTGCGCTCGCTCTGGCTGGACGACATCGAATCCCTCGAGGCGATCTCGCAGAACGAGGATGCCCGCCGGATCTTCCTCCGGATGGCCGCGCT
>DATEPQ010000021.1:0-7029 GCA_035273125.1 Gaiellaceae bacterium | reverse complement strand
CAAGATCTCGCCGGCCGCGACGCTGCCGGTGGCGCTCTGCATGCTCGAGGCGATTCGCGACGTGTACGAGGAGACCGGCCGGCGCGTCGGCTTCAAGGCCGCGGGCGGGATTCGCCAGGCGAAGCAGGCCGTGCAGCACCTCGTGCTCGTCCACGAGACGCTCGGGCCGGACTGGCTCACTCCGGATCTGTACCGGCTCGGGGCGTCGTCGCTGCTCAACGACATCCTGATGCAGCTGCGCAAGGAGCGCACCGGCACCTACCAGAGCGGCGACTATTTCACGCTCGATTGAGGAGACACGCTTTCGTGGCACAGGCGGCACACGCACGCGACTACTTCGGCCCTAAGCTGGCCCCCTCCCATGAGGGTGGGGGGAGGGTTTGGGGTCCCCGCCCGCAGCGTCCAGCCCCGCTCGGTCCGGCATCCCTCCAGCGCAGGCATGGCTGAGCTCGACAAGTCCCAGTGGGAAGTCGACGTCCCTGCCGACTGGACGTACGCGAGCGCGCCCGAGTCGCGCGACATCGTCCGCATCGCCGAGCGCTACGGCCACTTCGTCGGCGGCGAATGGCTCGAGCCCACCGAGACGTACGAGACGATCGCCCCGCGCGACGAGGAGCCTCTCGCCACCGTCGGCCAGGCGACGGCCGCAGACGTCGGCCGCGCGGTCACCGCCGCGCGCGCCGCCTACGCCGACGGCTGGTCGTCCCTCCCCGGCTCCGAGCGCGCGAAGTACCTCTTCCGCATCGCCCGCATCGTCCAGGAGCGGGCGCGCGAGTTCGCCGTCCTCGAGTCGCTCAACGGCGGCAAGCCGATCAAGGAGTCGCGCGACGTCGACCTCCCGCTCGCCGCGGCCCACTTCTTCTACTACGCCGGCTGGGCCGACAAGCTCGAGTACGCCTTCCCGAACCGGCGGCCGCGCCCCGTCGGCGTCGCGGGCCAGATCATCCCGTGGAACTTCCCGCTCCTCATGCTCGCGTGGAAGGTCGCACCGGCACTCGCCTGCGGCAACACGGTCGTCCTCAAGCCGGCCGAGACCACCCCGCTCACGGCGCTCCTCTTCTGCGACGTCCTTCGTCAGGCGGAGCTGCCGCCGGGAGTCGTCAACATCGTCACGGGCGACGGTCGTACCGGCGCCGCGCTCGTCGAGAGCGAGGACGTCGACAAGATCGCCTTCACCGGCTCGACCGAGGTCGGCAAGGAGATCCAGCGCCGCCTTGCCGGCACCGGCAAGAAGCTCACGCTCGAGCTCGGCGGCAAGGCCGCCAACATCGTCTTCGACGACGCCGCGCTCGACCAGGCCGTCGAGGGGATCGTCAACGGGATCTACTTCAACCAGGGGCACGTCTGCTGCGCCGGCTCGCGCCTCTTCGTCCAGGAGTCGATCTACGAGCCGCTCGTCGCGAAGCTCGAGCGCCGCCTCACGACACTGCGCGTCGGCGACCCGCTCGACAAGAACACCGACGTCGGGGCCATCAACTCCGCCGCGCAGCTCGGGAAGATCCGCGAGCTCGTCGCCTCCGGTGAGGAGGAGGGGGCCCGGATCTACCAGCCGCCCTGCGTCCTGCCGGAGAAGGGTTACTGGTTCGCGCCGACCGTCTTCACCAACGTCGCGCAGAGCTATCGGATCGCACAGGAGGAGATCTTCGGCCCGGTCCTCTCCGTCCTCACCTTCCGCACCCCCGAGGAGGCGGTCGAGAAGGCGAACAACACGCCCTACGGGTTGAGCGCCGGCGTCTGGACGGAGAAGGGGTCGCGCATCCTCTGGATGGCGCAGCGCCTGCGGGCCGGCGTCGTGTGGGCCAACACGTTCAACCGCTTCGATCCGACCTCGCCGTTCGGCGGCTACAAGGAGTCCGGCTTCGGGCGCGAGGGCGGGCTGCACGGGCTCGAGCCGTACCTGACGTTCGAGGATTCGGAGACGTTCGGTGGCTGAGCGGCTCCCGATCAAGAAGACGTACAAGCTGTTCATCGGCGGTTCGTTCCCGCGCAGCGAGTCGGGCCGCACCTACGACGCGGAGGGACAGAACGTCGCCCGCGCCTCCCGCAAGGACGTGCGCGACGCCGTCCGGGCAGCCCGAGCCGCACAGCCGGGCTGGGCCGCCGCGACCGCCTACAACAGGGGCCAGGTCGTCTACCGGCTCGCGGAGATGGTCGAGTCGCGCGTCGCCGAGTTCGCCGAGCTGTGCAGCGGGCGCGACGAGGTCGAGCGCTCGATCGATCGCATCGTCTGGTACGCCGGCTGGGCCGACAAGCTGCCGCAGGTGCTCGGCGGCTCGAACCCGGTTGCCGGGCCGTACTTCAACTTCACGGTGCCGGAGCCGACCGGTGTCGTCGCCGTGCTCGCGCCCGACGAGCCGCCGCTGCTCGGCCTCGTCACCCGCCTGCTGCCGCCGCTCGTCGGCGGCAACGCCGTCGTCGCGGTGGCGTCGGAAACGCGGCCGCTCGCCGCGATCGAGCTGGCGGAGGCGCTCGCCACGAGCGACGTCCCCGGCGGCGTCGTCAACCTGCTGACCGGGCACCCAGCCGAGCTCGCTCCCGTGCTCGCGTCCCACATGGACGTGAACGCCATCGACCTCTGCGGAGCGGACGGCTCTGCGCCAGAGCTCGAGCGTCTCGCCGCCGACAACGTCAAGCGCGTCGTGCGCGGCCGGGCCGACGTGCAGAACCCGTGGGAGATCGCCTCCTTCCTCGAGCTGAAGACGGTCTGGCACCCGATGGGGCAGTGAGTTGCGAGAATCGCCGCCTGTGAACGTGAGCCGCCGGTTCAGTCACGCGATCGCCGAGGGCGACGGGATCTCCGTCGTCGCCGCGGTGGAGGACGCCGACGCGGCGCGAGCCGCCGAGACGCAGCGAGCCGAGGCGCTCGTCGTCAACGGCGATCCCGCCGGCCTGCGGCAAGCGACCCGCCTGCCGATCCTCTGGCGCGCGAACGCCGCCGTCGACCGCGCCGCCCAGGTCGCCGACGCTGTCACCGTCGCGCTCCCCGAGGACGAGGACGAGGATCACGAGCCTGCGCAGCGCCGGCACGAGGAGGCGCTCGCCGCGGGCCTCGACTGCGCGGTCGAGGTGCGCAGCGAGGAGGAGCTCGAGCGGGCGCTGGAGGTCCTCGACCCCGAGATCTTTCTGCTCGTGCCGCCGGAAGGCGACGAGGAGGAGCGCCTCGAGGCGGTGCTCGAGCTGCTCGCCGAGGTGCCCGCGGGGAAGCTCGCGATCGCCGACCTCGCCCTGACGACCGAGGACGAGGTTCACGAGCTGGAGCGCGCCGGAGTGGACGCGGTGATCGTCCACGCGGCCGACGTCTCGCCGCTCGCCGGCGAGGCGCCGCCCGAGGTCTGAAGCGACGTCGTTGACCGGAGGCGCCACCGCGATTCCCGAGGTTCAGGCGCTCGTCCGCGTTCTGGCGACCGGTCGCGAGGTCGTCGAGCTCGGCGCCGCCTACGGCGAGACGGCCGCGCTGCTCGCAGAGACCGCGCGCTCCGTCGTCACCGTCGAGCTCGACGCCGAGCGAGTCGCGGTCGCGCGCGAGCGGCTGCGCGAGATCGCGAACGTCGAGCTGCTCGAGGGCGACGCGTACGAGCAGCTGTGTCGGCGCGGGCCGTTCGGCCTGGTCTTCGCGGACGGCGGACGCCCGTACGACTGGGAGGCGATTCTCGCGCTCACCGAGCCGGGCGGCCTGATCGTCAAGGACGACCTGACTCCCAGACGTCCGGTCGAGGGAGACGACGTGCGCGAGTTCCTCCTGCGCGACCCCCGTCTCGCGGCGGCCGAGCTCCTGGTCAGGCCGGACATGGCGGTGATCGTCGCGTCCCGCCTTCGCTGATTGATCGACGACCCCGCCGGATTGCATACTCGTCCCGTGCGGATCGTCGACCTGAGCCACCACTACGCAGACGACATGCCGCTCTATCCCGGCCTGCCGTCGCCGTCCTTCCACGACTTCGCGCAGGTGGAGAGGGACGGGTACGCAATGTCGGAGTACCACCTGCTCAACCACATCGGCACCCACGTCGACCTGCCCTCCCACCAGGTCGCGGGCGGCGCGACGCTCGACGACATCCCGCTCGAGTCGTTCGTCACCGACGCGGTGACCGTCGACCTGTCCGGCCGTGAGCCGGGAGCGATCGGGTGGAACGAGCTCGAGCCGCTCGTCGCCGACCTCCGCAGCGGCGACTGGCTCTTCCTCTACTCCGCCAACGGCCGGAACTGGGGAAGCGACGACTACTGGACCGGTTGGTCGTATCCGGACGCCGAGGCGACGCGCGGGATCGTGGAGCGCGGCGCGGTCGGCGTCGGCTTCGACGGCCCGTCGGCGGACCCGGTCGACACCGAGACATTCGAGCTGCACAAGGTCTGGCTGAGCGCAGGTCGAATGATCCTCGAGAACCTCACCAACCTCGATCTTCTGCCGGCGCGCACCCAGATCGTCGTCGCGCCGCTGAAGGTGCGCGCGGCGAACGGAGCGCCCGCGCGTGTCCTCGCCTTCGTTCCCGACTAGCAGGGAGGGAAAGATGCTCGAATCGCTCGGCCGCGTCGGAACCCTTCGCCGCGGCATCCTCGGCCTGGGGGAGACGTTCGGCCTCTCCCTCGCGCTGCTCGCCCTCGTCATGGCCAGCTCCCTCGCCACGAGCGGTGCGGCCGGCTTCGCAGGGCCCACCGTTCCGCTCGTCTATCTCACCGCCGGCTTCGGCTCGCTCTGCCTGGCGTCCGTGATCATCCGCTTCACCCGGCGCATGGCGAGTGCCGGAGGTCTCTACACGTACACCGCGCGGGGCCTCGACTCGAACGCCGGCTTCGTCGGCGGCTGGCTCTACTCGTGGGGCTTCGCCGCCGGGATCTCGTTCGTCCTCATCATCTCGTCGTTCTTCCTCTCGACGGTCCTGACGGTGCACACGTCGCTCGACCTGAGCTGGTTCCAGTGCTTCTGGATCCTCGTCGCGCTGCTGACCGTCTTCGCGCTGCTCGGCATCCGCTTCTCGACGCGCACCCAGCTCGTCTTCGCGGGCCTGGGCGTGCTCCTGCTCGTGATCCTCGCGTGCGTGATCCTCGGCAAGGGCGGCGCGAACGGCGTGACGCTGCAGCCGTTCAACTTCCACCACGCCGGAAGCGCTCACGACTTCTTCTACGCGATGGTCTTCGCCTTCACGGGCTTCATCGGCTTCGAAGCGGCCGCCGCGCTCGGCGAGGAGTCGGCGGAGCCGCTTCGGATGATCCCGAAGGCGATCCTCTCGGCCGTCCTCGTCGCGCTCGTCTTCTACGTCTTCGTGACCTGGGCGATGTCGGTCGGTTTCGGGGTCGACCATGCGGCCGACTGGGCGAGCAACCCCGGGGCCCTCGACGCGCTCGCCACGCAGTACGTGGGCAGCTGGTTCGCCACGCTCGTCGACGTCGCCGTCGTGGTCGACGCCTTCGTCGCGGCCCTCGCGGGCACCGCGCTCGTCTCGCGCACGGCGTTCGCCATGGGACGCGAGGGCGGTCTGCCGAAGGCCTTCGCATGGACGCACCCCCGCTTCAAGACGCCGTGGGTTGCGATCATCGCCTCGCTCGTCCTGACGGTGATCCTCGTCAGCTGGCTCGCGCGGGGCGTCTGGAACGACCCGTTCACGTACTTCGCCTTCATGGCAACGACCGCGACGTTCGGGATCCTCGGCATGTACATCCTCGTGGCGCTCGGAGGGATGGCGTACTTCTGGCGGACGAGGGCCACGTCGACGGTTGCCTACAACGCGCTGTGGGACATCGTGTTGCCCGTGATCGCAATCGTCGTCTGCGGTCTGACGATCTACTGGTCGATCACGCCTCGGCCGCAGAAGCCGATCAGCTACTCGATCTGGGTCGCGCTCGTGTGGCTCGGGCTGGGGCTCGTCTACCTGCTCGTCCTGCGCCTCCGGGCGCCCGAGAAGGTCGCGCAGTTCGGCTCCGTGCTCGCGGAGGGAGGCGAGGTCGACGCGCCGCCCACGGCGGAGGCGATTGCCACGTAGTCCTAGCCGAAGAAGGCCCGCGCGACGTCGTACCACTCGCGCGGCACGACCTTCAGCTTCGCGGTCGCTTCTGCGAGCGGGACGGCGACCACGTCGTCCCCTCGCAGAGCGGCCATCTGCCCGAACTCGCCGCCGAGCGCGAGGTCGGCCGCCTTGAGCCCGAACCGCGTCGCGAGCACGCGATCGCGCGGCGTGGGCGAGCCCCCGCGCTGCACGTGGCCGAGCACGGTGACGCGCGTCTCGAAGCCCGTGCGCTCCTCGATCTCCCTCCCGAGCGCGTCACCGACGCCGCGCTTCGCCAGGACCACGTGCCCGAACTGATCCTGTTCCCCCGCGTCCTCGAGCCCGGGCAGCTCGCACCCCTCGCTGACGACGACGATGGAGAAGTTCTTCCCGCGGGCGTGCCGCTTCCGGATCGACTCGGCGACCTCCTCGAAGTCGACCGGGATCTCCGGGACGAGGATCACGTCGGCCCCGCCGGCGATGCCGCTCATCACGGCGATCCAGCCCGTGTGGCGGCCCATCACCTCCACGACCATGACGCGGTTGTGCGACTCGGCGGTCGTGTGCAGGCGGTCGATCGCCTCGGTGCAGATCGCGACCGCCGTGTCGAAGCCGAAGGTGTAGTCGGTCCCCGCCAGGTCGTTGTCGATCGTCTTCGGGACGCCGACGACCGGCGCTTCGAAGTCGTCGTGCAACCGCGCCGCGACGCCCAGCGTGTCCTCGCCGCCGATCGCGACCAGCGCGTCGACGTGCTCGAACGCCGCACGCACCGCGTCGACGCCGCCGTCGACCTTGTAGGGGTTCGTGCGCGTGGTGCCGACGATCGTGCCGCCGCGCGGGAGGATCCCCGAGATCTCGCTTCGACCGAGCGGCTGGAACAGCTGCTCGACCATGCCGCGCCAGCCTTCCCGTACGCCGATCACCTCGTGCCCGTTGGCCCAGGAGCGCCGAGCGACCGCGCGGATGACCGCGTTCAGGCCCGGGCAGTCGCCGCCCCCCGTCAGCACCCCGATCCGCATCTCTCCGCCCAATATAAGGACGTTACGTG